>DATEQL010000621.1:0-2297 GCA_035272665.1 Allostellaceae bacterium | reverse complement strand
TTCAGCCGGGCGGCGGGCGGCGTGACGATCGATTTCGGCCTGGATCGCGGCCCCGGCCTGTCCGGTGAACTCCTCGTGACGACTCGTTGCGTAATCGTAGCTGGCGCGCAGAAGTTCCCGGCTCTTCTGGAAATGCGGGTGAACAAAGCGTGCCATCAGTTCGTAGTGCTTCTTGGTCGCGTCCCAATCGGCCCAGTTCTGCGCCAATTCGCAAATCACCCCAAACCCGCCCGACCCGGACATTAAGCGATCGATATAGGCGATCGCATCGTCCGGGGTGCCGATGCACCCGGTCCCCGTCTCGACCAGCCACTCGTAGGGGTCGGGCACGTCGGGCGGGATGATCGGGAAGGTCGCGACGTCGCGGAAGTAGTTGGCGAAGGCCTGCACGCCGAACTGAACGTTCTTGCGCGCCTGCTCGCGCGTCTCGGCGATGTGAAACATGCCGACGACCCGCCAGTTCTTGCGATCGGGGACATGACCGTTGGCGCGCGCGGTCTCCTCGTAAAGCCCCCAATTGGCGGTGTGCCGCTCCATCGCCATGGGGCTTGTGCCGCCGATCGACAGCATGCCGACGCCATGTTTCCCGGCGGCAAGCGAGCCTGCCGGCGAGCGCGCCGCAGCGACCGCCAATTCCATCATCGGCCGCGTGTACGAGCGCAGCTGCAGCTGCGCGTCGACGAGATCGAACCAGTCGCTCTTGCGGTTGACCATTTCGCCACGCAATAGCGGGATGATGACCTCGAGCGCCTCGTTCATCATTTTCCGCTGAGCGCCGGGGTCGATTCCGATCTTGAGCGCGTCGTGAACGAGGGCGCCGGGGCCGACGCCAAACATTGCCCGGCCTCGCGTCATGTGGTCGAGCTGCACCATCCGGTCGGCGAGCATGAACGGGTTGTGGTAGGGCAACGAGACCACACCGGTGCCGAGGCGGATGTGGCGGGTGCGCTGGGCCGCCGCGGCGATGAACATTTCGGGGCAGGCGATCAGCTCGAAGCCGCCCGAGTGATGCTCGCCGATCCACGCCTCCTGATAGTTCAGTCGATCGAGGAGCTCGAGGAGCTCGAGGTCGCGCTCGATCGAGAGCGTCGGGTTTTCGTCGTGATTGTGGAACGGTGCCAAAAAGATGCCGCTGCGCAGATAGAGATCATCCATACCCAAGGCCCTCCGGCGGAAGCTTGATGCGGCAATGGTCGGCCATCGGCATGGTGGCGGCAAGCGAATTTCCCTTTGCCACCGTCCTGCTGCTATCATGGCTGCCATTACCGCGAGGAGGAGGCAGCAACATGTCAGAACTCGGCGCCGATACGATGCGGGGCGTTCCGTGGCCGTCGAACGGCCTCACCGAGATCCCGTTCCGGGTCTACACCGATCCCGAGCAATACCGGCTCGAGCAGCAGCGGATCTTCAAGGGTCCGACCTGGAGCTTCCTATGTCTGTCCACCGAAATTGCCAATCCGGGCGATTACGTTGCGACGACGATCGGCGAGACGGCCGTGGTCGTCACCCGCGACACCCAGGGCGGCATCAACGCCTTCGCCAATCGCTGCGCCCATCGCGGCAATCTGTTGTGTATCGAGCGCCAGGGCAACGTCAGAGAGATCAAGTGCATCTATCACGGCTGGACCTATGACCTGACCGGCAAGCTTACCGGCGTCGCCTTCGAGCGCGGCGTCAAAAGGCAGGGCGGTATGCCGCCCGAATTCCGCAAGGACGACCACGATTTGCCGCGGCTGCGGGTGGCGGAACTCGCCGGCCTGGTCTTCGGCACCTTCAGCCGGAGCGCGCCCGATCTCGAAACCTATCTCGGGCCGCAGGTCGTCGGCGGGATCAGGCGCGTGCTGAACCGGCCGACCCGCATTCTCGGCCGCAGCACCCAGGTGCTGCCGAACAACTGGAAGCTCTACGCCGAGAACACCAAGGACACCTATCACGCCAGCATTCTGCACCTGTTCCTGACGACGTTCCGCATCAACCGGCTGAGCATGCCGGGCGGGATCCACATCGACGACAGCGGCGGCCATCACTTCAGCCAGGCCAAGCTCGACTACGCGGCCGAGGACGCCGACTACAAGCGCGAGGGGCTCCGGTCGGACAGCGACATCCACCTCGAGGATCCCTCGGTCATCGAATCCGTCGACGAATATGGGGACGGTGTTTCGGTCCAGATCCTGACGATCTTCCCGGGCATGATCTTGCAGCAGATCCGCAATTCGATCGCGGTCCGGGTGATCCGGCCGTGCGGCCTGGAAAAGACCGAGCTCGACTGGATCCATCTGGGTTTCGCGGATGATGAT
>DATEQL010000620.1:0-2085 GCA_035272665.1 Allostellaceae bacterium | reverse complement strand
GTCCTTGCGGCGATCTCCGAGGATTTCCCCGAGGAACGCCTCGGAGCTGCCGCGCGGGTCGCCATAGGTGTCGGCCTCGTCGAAAAACGTGATGCCGAGGTCGAACGCTTTATGGACCACCTTGCGGGTCGCTGCGAGATCGATCCTCCCCCCGAAATTGTTGCAGCCGAGACCGACGACCGAGACGAGGAGGCCGGACTTCCCGAGATTTCTTTGTTCCATCCGTTCCTCAGGCCTCAAACGCGGTAAAGATTTCGTCGAGTGCGGTCAGCTGGTTGCCGTTGACCGAGTTGGGGACGAGGACGGGGGTGTTCAGACCGGCGGCGTACCACGCGCCGAGCTGGTCGCGCACCTTCACGGCCGGGCCGTAGAGCGTGTTGTCGGCGACCCAGCGGTCGGTCAGGTATTTTGGAATGTCATCGCGTCGATTTTCGGTGAGGGCCTCCTCGACCGCCGCCATCTCCGCGCCGTAGCCGGCTTCCTTCCAGTAATTGCGGTAGTTCAGCAATAGCGTATAGCGCACCAGATGGCGGCGATGCAGCGCCAGTGCGGCACCTTCGTCCTCGGCGATGCAGACCGGCAGCATGTTGCCGATCAGAAAATCCGGGTCGGCGCGCTTGACCGGTGGGATGGCGGCGAGCGACTCCGCCAAGTGCGACAGGCTGGCATTGGCGAATAATACGCCCTCGGCGATCTCGGCGGCGAGTGCGACCATCCCCTTGCGCAATGCGGCAAGCACGATCGGCGGCAAGGCGCCGATGCCCTCGAAGGATCTGAGCTTCTCGACAAAGGCGCGGGTATCGGCCAAGGGCTTGCCGGGGGAGACGCCGAGCCGCTGATGGGTCGGGCCGTGGGCGACGCCGATGCCGAAGCGGAAGCGCCCGCCCGAGACCTCGTGGACATAGGCCGCACCCGCCGCGAACTCCTCGGTCGTCTGGGCGTAGATCGGCGCGATCGCGGTGCCGAACCGGATCCGTTCGGTGGCCAACGCCAACCCCGTGCATTGCGCCATGTTGCCGTAGCGGCTCGGCATGTAGATGCCCGAAAAACCGCGCCGTTCGATCTCGCGCGCCATGTCGAGGGTTCGGCGCCGCCGTCCCGGCACGGCGACGAGGCTGATGGCAGGCAGAGGCTGAGGCATCGACGGCTCCGGTTTTGGTGGTTGGCGTGTTGTAACTCGCGCGTCGCTTTATTGCAGCACCGGCACGCTCAGACGGTCGGCATGGCAGGGAAGCACTGGGGTGATCGACCTGCCTCAGCTTCCCTGCCGCTCAGGGAAATCACGGGGACAAAATCGCATCCCTGCCCAAAATCGATCGCATGCACAGCCGATGACCTTTCTATATCAATGTCTTATGATGCCGTTTCCGGCATCGCGCACTAGCCCTCTGAGGGAGGCGGCAGGGGAATTTGGCCGAAAGGCGCGCGAACCTCCGGGTCGGATGACGCCCCGCCCACATTCATTCCGCCAGCGATGAAACACGAAAGCGGTAACCGATTGAAAACAGTGCCCTCACCCACCCAGCCCCGCGGGGCTGGGTCCCCACTCTCCCGCAGTGCGAGCGAGGGGCTTCGAGAGGCGCGGCTTACGGCCCCTCTCCCGCACCGCGGGAGAGGGGCCGAGAGCAGCGAGGCGGGTGAGGGTAGCCGCGGTCCTATGGGGTGAGACCCCGGTCCGGCGAGACCACGGCGGACCCTGCCGCTCCCTCGATCGATCAACTCAGCTCTGCCACTGCATCTCGTCGAACGGGCGAGCGCGCCCCACACGCTCAGCGGGATGCCGTCGAGTTTCCTGTCGTAGATCGTGAACAGCGGCTCCTCGTTCGTCCAGGCGAATGGCAAGTCGTCGGTGACGATCTTCTGGAACTTGGCATAGATCGCCTTGCGTTTGGCGAGATCGGGCTCGCGGCCGGCGGCGGCGAGCAGTTCGTCGACATGCGGATTGCTGTAGCCCTCGGTGTTCGACCAGATGACGCCCTTTTTCTGGTTGGTGCTGAGAAAGGCGCGATGCGTGCCGATCACCGGATCGGGATAGTTCCATATCCCGTTCATCGTCAGCTCGTGCTCCCAATTGCTGACGCGGCT
>DATEQL010000619.1:0-5459 GCA_035272665.1 Allostellaceae bacterium | reverse complement strand
TCGCCGGCGGCGTCTTGCCTTGCGGTCAACCGATGCAGGATATCGCAGACGAGGGAGAGCGTGCGGTCGCGTTCCGCCGCGAGCCATTCCTGAAACGGCTCAGAATCGATATCGAAATCGGCAAGGAATTCGGCGCGATATAAGTCGGCCGCCGCCTGCAGCTCGGCTCGGTGCTGCGACCGGGACAGCCCTTCAAAACTGTCGAGGTCGACGACCACGTCTTGGATTCGGCAATTGGCGAAGTCAGCGACGAGGTAACGCGCCCCGCTCGGCCCGAGCGCCTTGCGCAGCTCCAGTAGGCAATTGCGCAGGCTGTGGCGCGCCTGTTCCGAGCCCTGATAGGGCCACAGTAGGTCAGCAAGCCGCTCGCGACTGATAGCCTGACCCCCATGCGCCGCTAGGTAACCCAGCAGCGCCCGAGCCTTCTTGGGAACCTTCCCAAGGCGGCAATCGTCGCTCTCGATCACCAGAGATCCGAGAATGTTGATCGACAATGCCATCAGGATTATCCTAATGCAAAGAAAAGGTTCTTCCCGGTCGATCGCGGCAGTGGAGCATCGATCGACCTTCAGGGATAGTCAAGCGACTTCGGGTCGCGAGGCTAACGATCGGTAGCCCAGCTTTCGGGCACCGTCTCCGACCCGTTCCCGATATGCAACAATCTTTTCCTCGAGCATCCGACATATTGCGCTGTACCCGCGCGCTCGCAAGGGCGGCAACAGATCCTGGTACATGATTGCGCGATGACCGGTCGGCGTTGGGACCGCCTCATCCCAGAGCTCAATCGGGGTCAAGCTCGGACCGAACGCCGACGTCTGATCGACGCCCGCTGCCAGCAGCTCGAGCCGGGTCCGCAGACATTTCTCACAACGCCCGCAGTTGGCGCCATCTTTAAGGCGCGCGGGGCAGACACGCAGTGCCGCTAGCGCCGTCGGCCAGCTGGCGAGGTCACGCACCTTCTCGAGTCGCGAAAAGCGTCCACCATCGTGGATGACGGCGACGCGCTGACTTGAGAACAGGCGGTCGACCGCCGGATGCGAGCCCATCGGAACGGAATTGGCCACGTGATGCGACGCAGCGATGAAGAGGAAGGCCGGCCCTAGGGTCGCCGAGTGACCGACCGCAGCCAGGGCCGCGCCATTGTGGCGATACGTCCAGAAATCCGGTTTCGAGGGTAGGTGGCGCAGATTGGTGCGACACGGCACGAGCTGCACCCCGGTCTCCGCGGCCACCGGCTCGAGGCGCCGCAGGGCCATATCAAAACGCTCATTTTCGGAATCGCATGCCCGCTTTCCGATGTCGAAGCCGTGGATAAACAGAGCCTCACGGATATATGCCGGATCGCCTTGGCGGTACAGACGCCGATTGTGCATCAGCATGTGCAGCCCGTCGACGCCTCCCGACAAGCAGGAGACAGCGTACCGCGGGGCCGTCATCTCGCCACTTCTTCCCCGGGCCAGGGTCTCGATTGTCGGAGGGTGAGGCGGCATCCCGCCCCAGCTTGCCCACCAGGCGTAGGCGGTGCGCAGCCCCTCGGTCAGCATTGGGCACGGCCGGCCCTCGATTCGTACCCTTGCTTCCCCATGCACGGCAGCGAGCGGAAAGCACGCAGCCAGGAACGCGTCCGCACACGGCTCCTCAAGCTGACGCGCATCCCTGAACGCGCTGTCAGGACTTTCGAAGTTGAGTACCTGCGTGGGGTACGCCTGATCCTCCCACTCGATAATGGCTGAGTTTATCCTCGTGTCCGCGACGGCGGTGGCCAAATTGCGAATGATCATCGAGGTCAGTCCGGGCCGACACGCAACAAGCTTGAGCGGCTTCGCGTCCCTTAGCCGACGCGCCGTCAAAAAAGCGTCCAGATCAGTGTCAGAAGGGGGCGGGTTCGCAAATCTTTTGGTTAAGAGCATCGGGCTTTCGGCTGACAAATCGCCCGGCCGGCGACGCCGGCCCTGGGGCGAGGCGCGGCCCGTCGGACTGTGCGGTTGCCGCTTGCCATGCGACTTGCCGCCGTATACCTCCGGCAAGGATTGGCGATGAAAAAGAATGTGCCCAGCCGTGCGGAGAAAACTTCATGAGCGATGAACTTCCGACTGCCGCTCGCGTGTCGGATCCAGGCATTCGCGCGCTCTACCGTCTGGAAAATCGTTGGCAGGCCTGGCTCGACGTCGAGGCCGCACTTGCCAGGGCTCAGGCGGAGCTCGGTATCATCCCGCAGCCGGCGGCGGACACGATCGCGCGCGCGGCCCGGCTGGAATTGCTCGACCGGGCGCGTATCGACGAGGGGTTGGCGCGCACCGGCCATACCATCGTGCCCCTCGTCTGGGAGCTCAGCCGGGTCGTCGGTGAGCTGCATGGCGGATGGGTGCATTGGGGCGCGACGACGCAGAACATCACCCAAACGGGCGACCTTTTGGTGCTGCGCGAGGCCCACCGGGTATTCCTGCGCCTGATCGCGGGCGCGCTCGCCGCGATGGCCGATTTGGCCGAGCGCGGCGCCGAGATGCCGATCGCCGGGCGCACCCACGGCCAGCACGCCGTACCCGCGACCTTCGGCTACAAGCCGGCGGTGTGGATCGACGAGATGATCCGCCATGTCGAGCGCTTGCGCCAGGCCGCGCCGCGCATCTTTGTCGCGATGCTCGGCGGCGGCGCGGGTACTTATGCCTCGCTCGGCGCGCAGGGGCCGGCGGTCCAAGCCGGTATCGCCAAGGCGCTCGGCATGCTGCCGATGACGGTGCCAGCGCGCACGCTCGGCGATCACCTGGCCGAGAACATCTGCCTGCTCGGACTGTTGGCCGCGACCTGCGGCAAGATCGCCCGCGAGATCTACACCTTGATGAAGACCGAGTACGGCGAGGTCGAGGAACCGGTGCCCCCCGGCACGGTCGGCAGCTCGACGATGCCGCAAAAGCGCAATCCCAAGCTCTGTCAGGACATTATCGCTGCTTCGGCGGAGGTCCGCGCCGCCGTGCCGCTGGCCTTGGAGGCGATGCAAACCGAGCACGAGGCCGATCGCACGACGAGCCTCGTTATGGAGGCGGCCGAGGCGCGGGCCTGCATTGCTACAGGAGACATGCTCACCCGCCTCGTCGAGGTGTTGAAGGGGTTGCGGCTCGATCCGGCGCGGATGCGCAAAAACCTCGATCTCGGCGGCGGGCTGATCATGGCCGAGGCCGTGATGCTCGACCTTGGCGCCGCGATCGGCCGGCAGCACGCGCACGACGTCGTCTATGACGCCGCGCAGGCGGCGTTTGTCGAAGGCCGTCCGTTCGGCGCCCTACTAGCGGAAGACCCGCGGGTGACCACGCATCTCGATGCGAAGGCGATCGATAAATTGCTCGACCCCACCGCCTACACCGGCCTCTGCGCCGAGATGGCGCGCAAGACGGCCGTCCGGGCGCGGGCCACCGCCGCTGACATTGCCCGGGATGCCGCCACGACTTAGGATTGCCGTTTCGAAGACCGGCAGCGGGGCATACTCCATGAACATCGGCGCTTCGATCTTCTTTACCGAATATTCGATCTCCCCGACCGAGCTCGGGGCGGCACTCGAAGAGCGCGGCTTCGACTCGCTTTGGGTAGCTGAACACTCGCACATCCCGGTCACACGCCGCTTCAACGTGCCGACCGGCGGCGAGCTGGAGCGGCAGTACTACGACGTGATGGATCCGTTCGTCACGTTGAGCGCGGCGGCGGCCGCAACCAGGCGGCTCAAGCTCGCCACCGGCGTGTGCTTGGTAATCCAGCGCGACACGATCCAGACCGCAAAGCTCGTCGCCTCGCTCGATCAGGTCTCGGGCGGGCGTTTCATCTTCGGCATCGGCGGCGGTTGGAACGCCGAGGAGATGGAGGATCATGGCACGGTCTACGAGACCCGGTTCAAGAAACTGCGCGAGCAGATCGAGGCGATGAAGGCGATCTGGACCAAGGAGAAGCCGGAATATCACGGCGAGATCGTTGATTTCCCGCCGATGATGACCTGGCCCAAGCCGGTGCAGAAGCCGCACCCGCCGGTCATCGTCGGCGGCGCCTTTCGATATGCGGCCCGACGCGCGATCCGCTATGGCGACGGCATCATCCCGCAAGCCTCCACCGCCGGCTCCGGCGAGGCCGAAGAATTCCTGCCGCGCTTCCGGCGGATGGCGGAGGAGGCCGGCCGCGATCCGAGGTCGTTGTCGGTGACGCTCGGCGGCGCGCCCGAAGACCCGGATCAGCTGAAACGGTACCGCGATCTCGGCGTGGCGCGGATGAATGTGCGCCTGCCGCCGGCCAAGGCAGACGAGATCCTGCCGATCCTGGATCGCTGGGCCAAACTGATCCCGCAGCTCAAGTAAAGGAGGCCGACTACATGCCCAAAATCGAACAATACGCCGCCCGCGGGGTGTATGACCCGCCGGCCTATGCTCAGGCCGTCAAGGTGACGGGAGCCGAGACGATTCTCTACCTCGCGGGCCAGGTCGCCTATGACGACAAGGGTGGTGTCGCCCATCCCGGCGACTTCAAGGCGCAGGCCCGCGCCTGCCTACAGGCGGTTAAGGCCCAGGTCGAGGCCGGTGGCGGCACGCTGGCAAACATCGTCAAACTCAACACCTATGTGACCGACATTCGCCACCGGGTCGATTGGGGGCCGATCCGCGAGGAGTTCTTCGGCAAGAAATCGCCGGCGAGCACGATGGTCGGGGTCGCCGCGCTGGCCCTGCCCGAGTTCCTGATCGAGGTCGAAGCGATCGCCGTCCTTTGAGCCTCAGGTCTGCTTGAAGCAGCGCGTCGCGTTCTCCCAGAAGAGCTTGCGTCGCATCTCCTGCCCGAGGCTCGACCATTCGAGGATCTTGTCGATCGAGTGGGGGAACCACGATTCGTAGTGCGGATAGTCCGAGCCGAACATCAGGACCCCGTCGCCCAGCGCGCCGGTGACCATGTTGAACATCGGCTCGTGCTCGTGCGCCTCGATGTTGCAGAACACCCGCCCGGCGGCGAAATGCTCGCTCGGCAGGTGTTTGAGCTTGGCGGTGCGGCCGACGTAACTGACCTGCTCGTCCATGCGCCGCACCCAGAACGGCAGCCAGCCGAAGCCGCATTCGAGCACGCAGAGCCGCAGGCCGGGATACCGGTCCAATATGCCGCCGGCGAGAAAGCCGGCCATGAACCGCATCGCCCCCCAGGGATGCGAGCAGAGCCGCGCCAGGTAAACATTGTCCCACATGTCCTCGTAGCCGGGGAAATAGGGCGGCGACCACGTAAAGCTGTGATGCACGATCGCCAGATCGTGCTCGTCGGCAGCGCGCCAGATCGGCTCGAGATCGGGGTGATCGACCGGCCGGTCGTTGTCGAGCAAGGGCTGCACCGCGACCGCCCATTTCGAGTTGCCCCATTCGCGGATCTCGCGCACCGCCTCGCCGACATCGCGCGTCGAGGCGACGATCGGGCCTTTGAGCCGGTCCGGG
Organism: Allostellaceae bacterium; assembly: GCA_035272665.1. GTDB lineage: Bacteria > Pseudomonadota > Alphaproteobacteria > ATCC43930 > CGMCC-115725 > AP-15. Next base: position 12 of record DATEQL010000619.1, on the reverse strand, counting down.
TACGGCCCGCAG
>DATEQL010000618.1:0-2699 GCA_035272665.1 Allostellaceae bacterium | reverse complement strand
TGCCATCTGATGTTCGGCGTGGCCGCCCTGGCCGCCGACGCTCTCGTCCGCCTCTTCAACCGTCAGCCCTTCCCGCTCCCCGCTTGAACTAGCGCCAGCGTGAAGAAACCAAGCCATTTCCGCATTTCTGCAAGAGGCTCTTGGTTCTGCGCTTTTACCGACAAGGCCAGCTGTTCGACAAAGAATGTTACCGCGAATTCCGCGCACGCCCCAGTTATCGACTTTACGGTGACGGTCGGGGGAGGCGCCGACATAATCAACCGGCAGTTCAGGATGGCGTGCTCGAGGATCTCTTTGCCGGTCGACGGCAGCGTCTTGGCGTCGAGCTGGGCGGTGATGGTCACTCCGTGAACGCTGTAGGGAGAGCTGACGTTGACGATCTTCGACTTCGCGACGGTGCTGTTCGGTACGATCGCCAGATCTCGCTGCCCGGTCAGCACGTGTGTAGCACGCCAGTTCATCTCGATGACCCTGCCATCGGTGCCGCCCTCGAGACTGATCCAATCGCCGGGCAGATAGGGGCGACTAAAACTGAGAACGACACCGGAAAACACGTCGCTCAATGTGCTCTGGAGTGCGAGACCAAGAATGATGGCGACGGCGCCCGAGGTCGCGAGCAAGCCTTGGACCGGAAGATCGAAGACATAGGCGATGATGGCAAAGGCGGCTGCGAGGTAGATCAGGCCGGCGAGGAGGTCCTGAAGCAGCTTGCCTTCGTGTGGCCGGCGCTCGACAATGATAAAAGCGCGCAGGAAGCCTACCAGGAACCAGGCTGCCCAAAGCCACCACGCGATCTTTAAAGCGCCGTGGACCACATCACGGAAGGGCGTGCCGGCCGACCGCAGTGGTTGGTAGGGGGCGATGTCAGCGCGCACGAAGGCAATCGTAAGCAGAATGAGGAACACGACGCGCATAATCGCGCGCCCGATCGGACGTGTCTTGAACAGAAAATACTCCGCGAGCCCGCCAAGGACAAAGAAGGCAAAGACGATAACGAGAGGGTCGCGCGCTGCTGACGCCGTCAGATCCCTTATATCGAGCATATCGAGCCTTGAGCCACGATCCAGTTAAATGCCGGCAGGGCCGTCTTCCTGCTATCGTCGCCGCGGCTAGCCATTTGCGCAGCGCAGCGGGGGTCGCCTACTGGCGCGGCGGCGCCTCGACGACGACGGCGGCGGTCATGCCCGAACTGACCAGCACACCGTCGGGGACGTCGTCGATGTGGACGCGCACCGGGATCCGCTGGGCGAGCCGGACCCATTCGAAGGTTGGATTGGGATTGACGAGTAGCTCTGGGCCGGCGAGATTGTCGCGATCGGTAATGCCATGGGCGATGCTCTCGACATGACCGCGCAGTGCGGGCGAGCCGTCCAGCAGTGTTTCACTCATTTTTTCTTCTCGCGTAAGGCGCTACATCAGGCGCGTTCATATAAAACGCCTAGGTGGGTTACGCCGATTTGGCCACCTCGCGGGTCAGCAAGTCCACCTTACGACTCAATGCCATGATCAGACCGTCGACGCCCTCCCGCTGGAGTATTGAATGGAATTCCGAGCGTTGCGTCGCCAGCTGGCTGATCGAGCCGTCCGTGTAAACATCGGAGATTTGCCACGAGCCTGCGTTCTCGCGCATCCGATAATTGAGGGTCACCGAATCGCCCTTCGATTTGACGATCCTGGTTTGCACGATGATTTCCGCGCCGTAGGGCTGCTCGCCGGTGACCTGCAACTGCTCGCCCGAATAGCTGTCGAACCGGTAGGCATATGTCGCCGAAATGTAGTGGTCGAAAGCCTCCGTCACGTGCTGCTGCTGGGTCGGAGAGAGGGTCGCCCAGGACGGGCCGACGGCGAGCCGAGCCATCAAAGGAACGTCGAATAGCCTGCCAATGACGGGCGCCAGCCTCGCATAGCGTCCGCTTTGCCCAAGCGTCCGACCGTTCTTCATCGTGGTCAGCAACGTGTCGTAAAAGCTGTACACGCTGTCCTGCGGACTCACTGGAGGGGTGGCGGTGGCCTCGGCGGATATCGCGAGCGTCAGCAATAGAGCGAGGCAAGGGCCCGCGATCTTGCCTGTCCGAGGAGATGGTGTGGTCGGGTTGCTCATGGTTCGCTCGCTCTCCTCATACTTCCCATCAATGGACGCTATTCGACGCGATCGAAATGCTTGCGGTTCCGGGGGCATATCTTCGGGATACGCCAGGGCCTTTAGGACGCTTGTGGAAGGCTGTGGTTTCGAGCGCGTCGGCTAACAGATGCTTGACGTAATTGTCGCCACGGCTCGCCAACGCTATAGCCACCATGGGATCCTCGGTATAAAACCGACGTCGAATCGGATCCCAACCGAACCCCGCAGCTGTTGCCGGAGCGCTCTCCTCCGAGGGGCACCGGTAATAGAACTGGTACGTGATGGGATCGAACAGGAGCTTCGCCATTATTGTTCCGCTCGACATGTGCGCCACACGGAGCCCTGGAGCGCGTTGACAGCTTGTTACATCGCATCGCGTTGCGCTGCAGTCGAGTGAAGTCTGGTAAATCCCGGTGAGTTGCGGTGAGCCAAGCGGGGTAGGGGTCAATAGCGATAGACGCCCCGGCCGGATTTGCGCCCGAGGTAGCCCGCAGCCACCATCTCCTTGAGGAGCGGGCAGGGCCGGTATTTCGAGTCGGCGAACTCGTCGTGAATTGTCTGCATGACTGCCAGCAGC
>DATEQL010000617.1:0-3409 GCA_035272665.1 Allostellaceae bacterium | reverse complement strand
GTAGCCCGCTGAACGACCTCAGTAAAGACCCCCTATGACAAAGCTGATCCTCGTCAAGCATGCAACACCCCAAATTATTCCGGAGGTAATCTCGCATCGCTGGGTTCTCTCTGACGCAGGCCGTTGCCGTTGCGGTTGGCTCGCCGACGAGCTGAATGCGCAGGGGGTTTCCCGAATTTTTTCGAGCTTCGAGCCGAAGGCGCTGGAAACCGCTGCTCTCGTTGCGGTGCGGCTCGGCCTGATGATGGAGCCTTGCCGAAATCTTCACGAGAACGACCGGACCGGGTTGGGATTCCTGACCCACGAAGATGCAGCGGCGGCTGCGCGAATTCTTCCAGCAGCCAGCTCGAATCACCATCGGCAGAGAAACCGCTAATCACGAGTTTCAACGTTTTGCCGAGGCGATTGCCAATATTGTGTCCAAAGAGGATGGCCGACATTCGGCGATAATAACGCATGGTACTGTGCTCAGACTGTTCGTGGCACATCACAATGCCATAGCGCCGTTCGATCTGCGGTCGCGGTTGGGCTTGCCTTCATACGTGGTGCTCGACGCCGGTTCGTTTTCGTTCGATGGTGAGGCCCACAATTGTCCAGATCCAGGTTAAGGACATCGAACAGCGTAACTCTGACGGTGCCGCTGCGGGCTCCCGGTTGGCGTCTTGCTTTACCTTGCTGGCCTTCCGGCGCTGAGCGCTGGTAGCATCGCCACCGAGCCTGGAATAGGATGCGGACGTGGCGTCGCCGGCGCGCCGGTCTGATGACAGAGCGGAGGACGACCTGATGCAGTACAAGCGTATTTCAGCCGATTGTCATCTCGACCTGCCCTGGCTGCCGGCGGAGCTGTTCGTCTCGCAGGCGAAACGCGAGCTGAAGGACCGCATGCCCTATGTCGAGGAGGGTCCGGACGGGCCGCACTGGATCACCAAGGCCGGCGTCAATATGGGGCTCGTCGGTGGTATCGGCTCGGTCGGCGGGAAATTCGTCCCCGGCCAGAACTACCGCGTCGACAAGATGGCGGAGACGGGTCTCTATGAGGACGGCAAGAAAGGCGTGCGGCGCCCGGGCGACCCCGATCAGCGGATCAAGGACATGGACCGCGACGGGGTCGACGCCGAGATCATCTTCGGCATCCTTGGCGTCGCCTCGCGGGTCCGTGACCCCGAAGCGGCCAATGAGATGCTGCGCATCTACAACGACTGGCTCAGAGACTTCTGCAGCCGTCATCCCGACCGCCAGATCGGCCTCGCCTGTCTGCCTTATGGCGACGTCGACGCCGCGGTCGCGGAGGTCTACCGCGTCGCCAAACTCGGGCTTAGAGGTCTCGAATTGTCCTGCTCATGGGACATGGAGCCGATGTGGCACCCGATCTGGGAGCCGCTGTGGAAGGCAGTCAACGACGTCCAGCTGCCGCTCCACTTCCATACCTTCCCGACGACCTCGCCGAGGGCGCGCGAGATGGCTTCCGGTCAGACCCGCCGGGCCGCGCAGTTCACCGGCGTTGCCGGCTTTCAGATGAACTTGATCAACATCATCGCCGCGATCATCGGCGCCGGCGTGCTCGAACGCTACCCGAACCTCCGCATCGGTTTGGGCGAGAGCGGCATCGGCTGGCTTCCCTACGCCCTCGATCGGATGGATTTCGAGTATGAAGACCGCTTCCGCGATCTGATGAAGCTGAAGCCGAGCGAGTATTGGCGTCGTCAGTGCCGCGCCACTTTCCAGTTCGACCGGATCGGCGCCAAGGTCGTCGAGGACATCGGCGTCGAAACCTTGATGTGGGGTTCCGATTACCCGCATCCCGATGGGGTATGGCCCGAATCCTCGAAATATATCGCCGAGCAGTTCGCCGGACTATCGCCGGAAGTCGTGCACAAGATCACCTGCGAGAACGCGGCCAAGTTCTACGGTCTGATCAACTGACGCTCGCCTCGAACATTTGCGGGGGCAATCTCAGAGAACGGCCGGTTGCAGTAAAATAGCGGGCCTCCCGGTGCCTCGGCGAAGCAGACATCGCGCAGAACGCGATCGCGATAACGCTCGACCTCGATAGGGAAGTCGGCGCTCGGGCGTCCGCTGCTGATCCAGGAATCCATATTGCGGGGACCCCAGTTGTACGCCGCAATCGCCTCCGGCCAATTGCCGTAGCGGCGGTACATGCGCGCGAGATAAGCGCGACCCAATTGGCGGTTCTTGGCAATGTCGAACCGGTCGCCGCCGCCGAGATCCTCCGCCGCCGCGGCAGAGACCTGCATTGGCCCCTGGGGTCCGCTCGGCTCGCGACGCCACATCCTCAGATCGGTCCCGTGGCTGGATTCGGCTCCGTCGACCGCAAAAGCGACGCGATCGAGATCGGGCTCTCTCGCCGGACCGAATAGGTCGATGACGGGCGGGGACAGCGCTACCGAGCCCCTGAGCACCGTCACCGGTCGAACGCGCGGGTCGGCAAACGTAACCAGTTCAGTCTTCACGCCATTCGCGGGCGGGGGCTGCACCAGCGTCGCCGCTTGATCGCCGTCGCCCCGCAATACTCTGACGGGCTTGCTCTTCGGGTTGCCGAACGTGACGATCTCGACCGTCTCGGCCTTTTCCGCTGGTACTACCCCAATCTTCGTGTCTTTCAGCTCTAACCCGCCCCGGATGATCTTGACCGGGCGCCATTCCGTATCGGGGAACGTGACGATTTGGACGCTTTCGGGCTTCTTCTCGACGACATGCTTGCCGGTTGCGACGGTTGCGCGGTGCCTGGGCTTCGCCGAGGCCCTCGCCGAGAATGCCTGATGCTTGGGCTTCGCCGTGGCCTTCGCCGAGAATGCCGGATGCCCGGGCTTCGCCGTGGCCTTCGCCGAGAATGCCGGATATCCGGGCTTCGCCGTGGCCTTCGCCGAGAATGCCGGATGCCTGGGCTTCGCCGTGGCCTTCGCCGAGAAGGCCTGCGGCTGCATCAGCAGCAACCCGATCATTGCGCCCGCAATCGCCTTCGCCCAAATGCCGCTCCGCATCGGCCCCCCGACCGGCATCGGTAACAGCCTCACCCGCGTTGCGGGCGAGTCCCCTTCGTCCGAGAATAGTCTAGCGGCAACCGGCGCCAATGGCGACCCTTGTCAATGAATCGGGTCGTCATCTAGCATCGGCTAAACCCTAAAGTGAGGATGCGATGCCGAAGATTCTGATCATCCATGGTGCTGGCATGAACATGCGCGGCAAGGTCCAAACCGAGATTTTCGGGCCAATGACCTTGCCCGAGTATGACGAGCGTATTCGCGGCTATGCTGCCGAACTCGGTCTCGAAATCGAGATTTTTCATTCGAACCTCGAGGGCGAGGTCATCAACAAGCTCTACGAGGCAAACGACCGCGGCTTCGATGCGGCGCTGTTCAACCCGGCGGGCTACTCGACCGGCTATCCC
>DATEQL010000616.1:0-3093 GCA_035272665.1 Allostellaceae bacterium | reverse complement strand
CATTCTCTCGCGCTTCGCCGGCGCCGCCGCCGACGGCAAACGTGCGCTGCTCGTCAATCCCTATGACGCCGAATCGGTGGCCGGCGCTATCGCGCAAGCGTTGGCCATGCCGCTTGACGAACGTCGGGAGCGACACGCAGCGCTGCTGAATGGAATCCTTGAGAACGATGTCGATAAATGGCAGGGGGATTTTCTCGACGCCCTGCGTAGCCAAGATCGTAGCGCTGAGGAAATCAAGGCGGCCATGCAAACCCCGACATTTGACCCGGCGGCGAAGCAGAACGGCGTTGTTCCCGGGGGTGCATCGCAGGGGCGGGCATAGAATTAGCGTTGGGATGGGTGAAATGCGCCGTGTGCATGCGTCGGCTGACTAGCCTGGATTTCCACGGCGTATAATTAGCCTAACATTCTTTGCGTTTTCAGCACTATTGGACGAGGCGGAGGGCGCGACCATTCCACCACGGGACGGCAACGGGTTTGTCGATCAGGCCGGAGGCGAGGACGATGGGCAGGTGGGCTCGTCGGTGGAAGCGCACCGTAATCTCGGTTTTGGTGATGGCGACGTCGGCCGGCATGTCGATGAGGTCGCGGAAGATTTGACGCGCCTGAGCATCATCGTAGCCGCGCATGCGGTGTGCCATCAGGCGATAGAGGCCTGATGCGATGACGAGGAGCGCCATGTCGAAATCGATCTTGAAGCCGACCGATGAAGAGAGCGCATCGATGTGGAAGAAGCGCACAGCGTCGGATAGCGCGTTCTCGATGAGCATGCGCTTGGCATAGCGGGTGATGATCGTCTTAGCGGTGGACTTGGCGTCGTTGGTGAGCAGGATGGTGGGCTCGTCGTGGCCGAGATCGGTGATGAAGAACTGGCGGAAGGTGCGTTTGTGCGGACGAGCCTTCTGTTCGTAGACGCGCGGGGTGCGATGCTTGCGGCTGGATATCTCAAGGGTGACGGTGCGCCAAGCCGATGGCGGTAAGTTGTCGATCTCGGCGAGGAGGCTTGGCGAGCGTCGCCGCAGGGTGATGAAGGTGATTCCGGCCGCATCGAGCCGATCGAGGCCATCGTAGGTCGTGAGCTTGGAGTCGAAGACGAGGTGTTGCGGCAGGCGGCCGTACTGACGCTTCCAGAAGGCGATGAAGCGAAACACCTCCTCGGCCTCCTCGCCCTTGCGGATGTCGGCGTTCGAATAACAAAATACCTGGCTGTCGGCGTTCTGGGCCAGGAAGGTGAGGATGCTGGGCTGGCGGCGGCTGCGCTTGGACAAATAGTGCGATTCGACCTGCGGGTGCTCGCCGAAGTAGGGCACGGAGTGGAAGTCGAGGTTGAGGGACTCGCCGGCCAAAAGGGTCTCTCCGGTCAACTGACCGTGCCACAGTCCGAGCAGGCGGGAGACCTTCTGCGGGGTGATACGCGAGGAATATTCCGACAGGAAGCTCTTCTTGGGCATGGCGTTGAGCCCGCAGAACAGCGCCAGCCCTTCATCGGCGACGAGCGCCATGACGTGGCTCTTGCGTTCGATCGACCATAGCTTGAGCGCGAGCGAGGCCCGCAGGGCGTGGCCGGCCGGGATCATGCCGGAGCCAGGGAGCTTGGCGCCGAGCGCCAAGGCATCGCCGTCGAGACGCACCAGATCGTGCACGAACAGGAACAGGCCTCCGACCCGCGTGGTGAACTCGCGGGGCGCGAGGATGAAGTCATGGACATTGGCGACGGCCTCGGCATCGGGCCGCACCCGGATCGGTCGCTCTTCGTCACGCCGGCGCGGCAGGGGCGCAAAGCCCTCCTGGGCGAGAACCTCGCGCACCGCGGTTGCGCTCAGCGGCGTGCCCTGCTCCTTGAGAGCCTGGCTGATCTCGTAGATCGAGTAATTCCGCTTCCGCAGCGCCACGATCTGCTCGCGGGCACGGCTCTTCTTGGGTTGCTCGCGCGGCCCGGTGCGAGCTGTTGCGAAGAATTCTGGCAGCTCGCCGCGGCGAAAGGCGTGGCACAGCACACGGAATGCGCCCGGCGAGTAGCCGAAGCGCTCTGCCGCCTCCGCCGACGTCAGTTCCTCCACGAAGAAGGCGCGCAAAGCCTCATACTGGCGTTGGCGAGGCGTCGCCGGCTCCTCGAAGAAGCGGCAACAGTCCGTTAGCGAATAGGGTGCTCCGATCACCACCTATGCACGGTCACACATACCAGATATGGTGTCAAGCGCAAATTGCGTCGCAAATCCTACGACTGCGATGAAATCTCAGTGCCCCAGCGCTTTCCGTGAGATTACGGAAACCGATCAGCTTAGCAGGGCGTTAATGATGGAGGGCAAGTGACGACGCAAAAATCTGCTATCAAAATACTATTTTCGCTAATGGGCTTTTGGCAAAATGCCGAGTCAAATGAATCCCTTAGCCTAGAGCGACTGCAAGGCGACGTTAGCGGAATTCCGCGCCGTGTCGCGGTAGGAGCGCGAGTTACCCCGCGCCCCCCGCACGGATCCGTACGTGCACCTTTATGCATACGGCTCTTACCTCGGGTGCCTGACGGCGAAACGCTGGTTGGGCCAGGGATGGAGGATTCTCGGCTTTGGGAGCCAGTCGTCCGCCAGCTTCGCCATTCGGGCCCAGGTGAGACCGCCTTTTTGGCTGCGTCGGCTGAGTGTCCGGCGCCAGCGTTCGGTGATCTCGGCTCGAAAGGCTCCCAGCGCATCCCAGTTGGTTGGGACTGCGTGGTAGTTGAAGAAGCCGGTGATGACTTGCTTCAGCCATTTACCCTGTTCGGGTATCGACTGATGCATCCGCCGTCGCAACTCCCCCGCAACCTCCTTGATCTTCGCCTGCATGCGGTCGCGACGGGTCCTCCGCTTGAGGAGGAATTTGCCCCCTCGCGACTTGCCGCAGATAAAGGACATACCGAGGAAGTTGAAGGTCTCCGGTTTGCCGAGCCCGCGCTGCTTGCGGTTGTTCGCCGCATGGCGTCCAAACTCAATCAGGCGGGTCTTTTTCGGATGTAGCGACAGTGAAAACTCTTGCAGCCGGTCGCGCATCGCATCCCAGAAGCGTCGGGCATCGGTTTCTTGTTCAAAACCGACCACGATATCGTCCGCATACCGC
>DATEQL010000615.1:0-2726 GCA_035272665.1 Allostellaceae bacterium | reverse complement strand
TGCTATGGTAATCTCTCGGAGAAACAACCGAGAGTCGAAGATGTACCTTGTAGATATCCGCATGCAACCGGGAGATCTCTCGCGGCAGATGTCGGCAATGCGGCTCTGGCTGGACGACCATCGCTTTGAACCCTCGACCTTTTCTTGCCGTGATACGGATTGCGGCATGCTCGTTTCTGTAGAGTTCAAGATATCGCGTGAGGCTGCCGCCTTCGCCGAGCGCTTCGACGGTCAGGCGAACGGCCGATTAGGGGCTGATCTGGAGGAAGAATCGGCGCGGGCGCCTTTCGCCGTGGTCGGCTGACGAGAGGGCAGTCGCCGGGATAATCGGGACGATCGAGCCGGCGCTTAGTGCTTGGGGCGGAGGCAGCTGTCCATCATAATCCCCTGATAACATTGGCCGGTGGGCTAACCAGGGGCAGAGATGCGGCACAGTCAGGGGAGATATTCCCGGCGGGAGTTGATCAAGAGAGCTGCGTGGACCGTGGGTGCCATGGCGATGCCCGCTGTGGTCGGCGAGCGAGCGCACGCCGCTGATGCCGGCAGCACCGTCAGGGTGGTCCCGGAGGTCGATCTGAAGGTCCTCGACCCCGTTTGGACCACCGCGCTGATCACCGGGACGCACGCGCTTCTTGTCTACGACACGCTTTTCGCGGCCGATCGTCAGCAGCGGGTTCACCCGCAAATGGTCGAAAAATACGCGCGCGACGAGGACGGGGTGACTTGGCGCTTCGAACTGCGCGACGGCCTCGGCTGGCATGACGGCACCGCGGTGACGGCGCGCGACTGCGTCGCGTCAATCCGACGTTGGGCGGCGCGCTCGACCAGCGGCAAGACGATGATGGAGCGCGCCGAGCGTCTCGACGCGGTCGACGACAAATCCTTTCTCCTCAAATTCAAGGAGCCGTTTGGCCTGGTGCCCGAAACGCTCGGCCGGTCGCTCGCCTTCATGATGCGCGCAGCGGACGCGGAGACGGACCCGTTCGCGCAGATCAAGACCGCGATCGGCTCGGGCCCGTTCATCTTCCTGCCGGATGAATGGCAGCCCGGCGCGCGGGTCGCCTATCGCCGCAACCCTGATTATCGGCCGCGCCCCGAGCCGGCCGACGGTTACTCGGGCGGCAAGGTCGCCAATGTCGAACGAGTCGAGTGGACGATCATCCCCGACCCCGCGACCGCGACTGCCGCGTTGCTCGCCGGCGAGATGGACTATCTGACGACCCCGGTCGCCGACAATCTGCCGCTGATGCGCGCCGACCCGAACGTCGCGATCGGCGTTCTCGATCCGTTGGGCTGGCAGTTCCACATCCGGGTGAACTCGCTGGCCAAACCCTTCGACAACGCCAAGGCGCGCCAAGGCCTGCAGATGCTCGTCGGGAGCCAGCAGGAAGCCTATCTCGCCGCCACAGGCATGACCGGCGAGCTCGGCAAAGTGTGCCTCGTGCCGTTCATCTGCGGCTCCCCGAATGAATCGCTGACCGGCACCGAGCACTTCGCGAGTTACGACCCGGACAAGATCAGATCCCTGTTCAAAGACGCCGGCTACGACGGCGAACCGCTGGTGCTGATGGACCCGACCGATCAGTCCAATCTGCACCTGCTGGCGCAAGTGCTGAACGAGCACATGAAGAAAGTCGGGATCAATGTCGATCTGCAGGCGATGGATTGGTCGACCTTGGTCTCGCGCCGCGCGGTCAAAACCCCGCCCTCCGCCGGAGGCGGCGGCTGGCACATCTTCCCGACGGCGTGGCCGAGCGCCACGATGATGGATCCCTTTCTCAATCCGCCGCTCGACACGAGTTGCGACGGCAAGAACTGGTTCGGCTGGCCGTGCGACGCGGAGCTTGCCCAGCTCCGTCTCGCCTACATCGCGGCAAAGAACGACGCGGAACGCCATCGGACCGTCGAGGCGATCCAGCGCCGTTTCTTCGAGACGGCACCCTACGCCTATGCCGGGCAATATTTTCCGCCGATCGCCTACCGCAAGGACAGGCTGAGAGGCGTCATCGGCTTGGCAGCGCCGGTCTATTGGAACATGGAGAAGTTCGCCGGCTAGCGCCCCGACCCATTCCCTCCCCCGCAGGCGGGGAGGGAATGGGTGGGGGCCTGCTGCTCTCAGACCACCCCGTCTTTGTGCAGCGCCTCGACCTCCGTGGCGCTCAGCCCGAGCCAATCGTCCAGCGCTTCGGCGGTGTGCTCGCCGAGCAGCGGCGCCGGCTTGATCGGAGCCGGCGCGCCGTCAAAGCGTACCGGCCAGGTCGTCATCTTCATCTGCCAATCGCCATGGTGCATGGTCTGCAAGATGCCGCGCTCGTAAAAGCTCGGCTCGTTCGTCAGCTCCATCGAGTCGAAGACAGCGCCGGCGGGGACGCCCGCGCCGCTGATCAGCGCCATGGCCTCCTCTTTGGTGTGCTGGCGCGTCCATTGGGCAATGATTTCATTGACCTCGGCCTCGCGCTCGACCCGCGCCGAGGCCTTGTCGTAGCGCGGATCGCCGATCAGCTCCTCTCGCCCGATCAATTTCAGCAGACGCGGCCAATGCTCGGGATTGGCGCGGCTGGTCAACAGATAGACGAAATCGTTCGGCCCACCGGGTTTGCACGGAAAGATCCCCGACGGCGCATTGCCGCCGGCCGGCCGGCGCGGTGCAGCTTGCCCGCTCTGTGCCTGTCTAATGAACATGCCGCGGCTGTAATGCATGACCGAATCCTGCATCGCCGCCTGCA
>DATEQL010000614.1:0-3947 GCA_035272665.1 Allostellaceae bacterium | reverse complement strand
CATCGTCCACATCGGACGTCATCAGAGACCGCAGCATTATTCGATCCGCCAGGAGATTCCCTGGCAGGATCGGCCGCTGGTCCGGCGCCGTCATCGCCTGACGGTCTCCGAGCGGCTCGTGCCGCCGCGCGGCGAGGAACTGGTTCCGCTCGACGAGCTCGCAGTGCGCGAGGCGGCTCGAGTTATGCGCGCCGCGGGGGTCGAGGCGATCGCGATCTGCTTTCTGTTCTCTTATCTGAACCCGGCGCACGAGGAGCGGGCGCGTGAGATCGTGCGCGATGAGTTCCCGGATTGCTTCACCTGCACCTCCGCCGAGGTGGCGCCGCAATTCCGTGAGTTCGAACGTTTTACCACGGCTTTGCTCAACGCCTTTGTCGGGCCGCGACTACGCGACTACGTGGCGCGGCTGGCCAGCAGCCTCGGCCGCGGCGGCTTCGCCGCCGATCTGCACGTCATGTGTTCCAATGGCGGGGTCTCGACACCGGCGACCGTCGCCAGAATCCCCGTATCGACTCTGCTCTCGGGACCGGCCGCCGGCGTCTTGGGCGGTGCCTGGAGTGGTGCGCTGTCGCAGCGCGATCGGCTGATCACCTTCGATGTCGGCGGTACCTCGGCCGACATCGGCATCGTCGTCGATGGCCGTTTCGCCGAGGCGACCGCCCGCGACACGTGGATCGGCGGGTACCCGGTACTGGCGCCGATGATCGACATTCATACGATCGGCGCAGGCGGCGGTTCGATCGCTTATCTCGATAGTGCCGGCGCTTTTCGCGTCGGCCCGCGCAGCGCCGGGGCCGAACCCGGGCCGGCAGCCTACGGCCGGGGCGGCACCGAGCCGACAGTGACCGACGCCAATCTCGTGCTTGGCCGGCTCGACCCCGAAAATTTTCTGGGCGGCGCGATGCGGCTCGACCCTGCCGCCGCGCGGCACGCCGTCGGCGGTCTGGCGGAACAGCTCGGCCTTGGTCTTGAGGAGGCGGCCGAGGGCATTCTCACGATTGTCAATGCCAACATGGCGAACGCGATCAGCTCGCGCACCGTGCAAAAAGGCCTCGACCCGCGCGAATTTGCGCTCGTCGCGTTCGGCGGTGCCGGGCCGCTGCACGGAGCCGAGCTGGCCCGCGCGCTCGGGATCCCCGAGGTCATCGTGCCGGCCTATCCCGGCATCACCTCGGCGGTCGGGCTGTTGACCACTGACCTCAAATACGATGCGGTCCGCACCGAATTCCAGGCCGGGGACACGGTCGATCTCGACCGGCTCGACACAGATCTCACGGCGATGCAGCGTGATCTGATGCGCCAGCTCGCCGCCGATGGGATCGCCTCCGACGATGCCGTCTTCGAGCGCGCGGGCGATCTGCGATACGTCGGACAAGGTTACGAGTTGCGCGTCGCCTTTTCCGAGGGGAAATTGGACCGGACGGCGCTTGCTCAAATCTTCGCGCGCTTTGCCGAACTGCACCGGGCCGAGTACGGGCACGTGTTCGAGGAGAGCCCGATCGAGATCGTCAATATTCGGGTCACCGGCATCGGTCGCATGCCGAAGATCGCAGCGCCGCGGCCAGCGAGCGGCGGCAGCCTCGCCAAGGCGCTGATCAAGACCGCGCGCTGCGTGTTCCGCCACAACGGTGCCCTCGAAGTCAAGGCGACGCCGTTCTACCGGCGCAACCTATTGCCACTGGAGCAACCGATCGCCGGACCGGCAATCGTGCTGCAAACCGATTCGACGACGGTCGTTCCGCCGGGGACGATGCTGATCGCCGAATTGGGCGGCAATCTAATTCTGTCGGTACACCAATAGGGACGGCAGGCATCGATGGTTCAACCCTTCGCAATCGACAGCATCACTGCGAGCGTCGTGCAGGGCGCGCTCGAGAACATCGCGATGGAAATGGGTTACAAGCTGATGCGGATGTCCTATTCGTCGATCATCCGCGAATCCGAAGATTTCGGCGCGGCGCTGGTCGATGCGGATGGTCGCGGGCTCGCCGAGTCGGCGCAGTCGACGCCGCTGCAATCGGGACCGATCCCGGGTTACATACGCGGCATTTTGAAAGCGCTGCGCGGGCGCGGCGATGCCGTCCAGGCGGGCGATGTGATCATGCACAACGATGCTTATGGCGGCGCTGGCCATGGGCCGGACGTGGCCTTCGCCGTGCCGGTATTTCACGAAGGGCGGCTCGTTGCCTTCGCCGCTACGACCGCACACCACCTCGATATCGGGGCGCTGAGCCCCGGGAGCTGCGGCATCGTCGATGCGATCGACGCCTACGCCGAGGGGCTTCAGTTCAAAGCCATCAAGGTATATGCCCGCGGCGTCCGCAACGACGCCGTCTGGCAGCTGCTGCGGGACAACATCCGCGTCTCCGATCTCGTTGTCGGCGATATGGAAGCTCAGATCGCTGCGGCGCGGATTGGCGCCGAGCGGCTCGGCGGACTGATCGAGCGCTACGGCTATGAGCGCTTTACCGCCGCCTGCACGGCAGTGATGAATTACGCCGAGCGGCTGATGCGCCAGGCGATCGCCGCATTGCCGGACGGCGATTATCGAGCCAGCACAATGATCGACGGGTTTGTCGATAGCCCCGACCCGCAGAAACGGCATTTGCCGATTGTCGCGACCGTGCGGGTCCGCGGCGACGAGATCGAGGTCGATCTGACCGGCACTGCCGATCAAGTCCCCGATCGGCCGATCAACATGCCGTTCGAGGGCACTGTCGATGTGGCGGTTTGGCTGACGGTCCGCTCGGTGCTGCTCGATACTGCGGTGTGCGGGCATATCCCGGTGAACGATGGGCTGCTGCGCCCGATTACCATCGCCGCGCCGCTCGGCTCGCTCGCCAACCCGGTGTTTCCGGCGCCGACGATTGCCCGCTTCTGCCCCGGCAATCAGCTTGCCGACACCGTGGTGAAGGCGTTGGCGCAGGCTCTCCCCGGTCAAGTCTCCGCCGGGATCGGCAATCTCAAAGTGATCGCCTTCTCCGGCATGCAGCACCGCAGGCAATGGGTCCATATGGAGATCTTCGAGGGTAGCTACGGGGTCGCGACGGGCTCGACGGAATGGATGCAGTCGACACGCTCTACGCGAATACGCGCAACAACCCGATCGAGGATATCGAGAGCCACCTGCCGCTCCGAGTCACCCGCTACGAATTGCGCGAGGGCGCCAGTGGGGCAGGGGAGTGGCGCGGCGGCCTCGGTTCGGTGCGGGAGTTCGCGTATCTGAGCGATGGCGGTGCCTCGGTGGAAGGTGAAGGTCATGCCTTCGCGCCCTGGGGGTTAGGCGGCGGTAAGCCGGGAAGCACGGCCGAGTTGCGGCTGGTCCGGCAGGACGGGACCGTCGAGATGCTGCCCTCCAAGGTTCCGCATATGCAGATCCGGACCGGCGAGCGATTTGTTTGTATCGGCCCTGCTGGGGGCGGTTACGGCGACCCGCTCGCGCGGGACCCGGTGAGAGTCGGCGACGACGTCGCTGACTGTTTGCTGTCGACAGCGGTGGCGCGCCACGACTACGGCGTCGTATTGACCCCGGCGGGCACCGTCGACGAGGTTGAGACAGCTCGTCTGCGCGCCGAGATGCTCGCCACACGTGGCACCTCGATCGGGTCGGACTAGGGCCGCGTTCTCAATTGGCCTTACTTCTCGGGAGGCTCCGCAAAGCAGCGCGCTGCCCGATCTTGCCGGCGTCGAACTACACTGCTATCCCGTCATACCGGCGAAGGCCGACAGGAAGACAAGGAATATTACGTTCTTCTCAGTCAAGTTATGTAATCTCATTTTTGAGACGGTGCACTAGGGCCGCGCCGTCAACGCCGCGAACGGGCAGTTGCGATTTATTGCGAACGTCAATCTCCATCGAAAAAAAGTATGTGCGCACGGGCGGGATGTCCGCTCGCTTCAAACGGCGTTAAAGAGACCGTGGGAGGCGAGAAATCCGCGCCACCCGG
>DATEQL010000613.1:0-7824 GCA_035272665.1 Allostellaceae bacterium | reverse complement strand
TTCGAGCAGGCGGAGAATGCAGGCTCACCCGAGGTACAGCGCGAAATGCTGACCTTTGTGATCGTCGGCGGCGGTCCGACGGGCGTCGAGCTGGCGGGAGCCATCGCCGAACTCGCTCGCCATGGGCTCTCGCGAGAGTTCCGTACAATTGATCCCTCCATGGCACGGGTGATCTTGATGCAGTCCGGACCTCGCATTCTACCGGCATTTCCGGAGAGCTTGTCGCGTAAAGCGGCAGCGGCCTTGACCGATCTCGGTGTCGAGGTGCTGACAGGCAGCGCCGTCCAGCGGATCGACGACGGAGGCGTGGTCGTCTCCGGCCGGCGGGTGCCTGCAGGCAATGTCTTTTGGGCCGCCGGAGTCATGGCCTCTCCGGCCGCACAATGGCTGAAGGCCGAAGCCGATCAGGCCGGCAGGGTTAAGGTCACGGAGGACCTGTCGGTCCCCGGCTTGCCCGAGATCTTCACCATCGGCGATACTGCTATGTCCAACGGCTGGGACGGGAAGCCGGTGCCCGGGCTCGCGCCAGCGGCCAAACAGCAGGGCCGCTACGTCGCCTCGGTCATCAGGGCTCGCATTGAAGGCCGCCCGCCGCCAGATCCCTTCCGTTACCGCCACGCAGGCAGTCTTGCGACGATCGGCCGGAAGGCGGCGGTCGCCGATTTTGGCCGGCTGCGGCTTTCCGGCGCCCTGGCCTGGTGGGTCTGGGGCGTGGTCCACATCCTGTTCTTGTCAGGGATGCGTAATCGAACGGTAGTCGCGCTCCAATGGTTCTGGGCATATCTCACCTACCATCCCAGTACTCGGCTGATCACCGGGGAGATTCCGATCACAGCGCGCTCGACCGCCGCGCCATCGACAGAGGGTTCGCCTTCGCGAATCGTGGTTGGCACGTAAACGGCGGAGGTACCCGAATTACTGATCCTCTAAAAGGACCTTGCCGTGGTCCCGGTGAGGATATCGGCTTTGCGGTTGAGGGCCGCGATCAGACCGTCAATGCCCTCGCTCCTCAGGATCGCAGCGAATTCGGAGCGGCGCGTCGCCACTTCGCTGATCGCACTATCGAGGTAAATGTCGGAAATGAGCCAGGCGTCGCCGCTGCGATGCATCAGGTAGTCGACATTGACCGGCTCGCCACTCGCTTTGATGATCTGGCTGCGCACTTTGACGCCACCAAAGGCGGGCTGCTCGCCGGTTACCTGCAGCTTCTCTCCGGCATAGCTGTCGAAGCGGTCAGCGTAGATCGCCGAGATATACCGCCCGAAGCTCTCGATCGCCTGCTGGCGCTGCGCCTCGGTCAGCGAAGGCCAGGACGAGCCGACCGACAACCGCGTCATCGTAGCAATGTCGAAGGTCCCGCGAATGACCGGCGCCAGTTGCGCGAAACGCCCGCTTTGGCCGAGCGTCCGCCCGTTCTTCATCGTATTGAGCAACGCGTCGTAGAGGCCCTGCACGGTGTCGCCGGCGCTCGCCGGCGTGGCTTGGACGGGACAGGAAAGCATTCCAAGGCCAAGCCCAGCGGCAAAGGCCACCGCTTTCCACGATGGCGCAACGAACGCTCCAAGCAGGTTCGCCATTGCGGGCGAGCGGTTTGCGGCAGTCACGACGCAAGAGCTGTGACGGCAAGCAATAAGGCTTTCATTTCACGCCTCATTGGGTTGATGCGAGGATGAGCTCCCGCCGGTCAACTCTACTCTGACGATCAGGCGATGAGCCCGGAGTCTCGGCATGGTGCACTCCCTCGCTTGGACGGGAAGCCACCTGACTTTCCCAGTGTGCAATATCGGAACTGCACCGGGCTAGCGGAAATGCCCGTTGGCTATCATCGCGATGTTGCCGCTGCATCACCACGTGGTTCACGCGATCGTCCGGTCTTATGGGCGTCCGGTGTTCCTTGGAAGAGCGCTAGCCAGGATTTCTCGGCTTGGGTCGCGCGGCGCTGGCTCGAGATCGTGCTGAAGGCGTAAACCCGACGGCGACGCTGGCGAGACCGAGCAGCGAGAATATCCCCGTGATCCGGGCCACCATAAAGCCCTGGCATTCATTCGCGAGCGGTATGACCGATATAAGGGCGGCCTCGATTGACGCGATACCGTTCGGTAGCGATGTTAAGCGCACCCCGCCGGCGCAATCACCAAAGAAAGAGGAGGAGACGTCAATGGCTTGGTACGTATCCTATCGAACCGGCGGGTCCACGGTAATGCATATATTCAGGAGAAGAGAGCTCGCCATCGCTGCGGCGTGCGAGTTTTTCGGTCGTGGTTCTCACGATGCGCTCGAAGTCGGGCCGATGCTCGGAACACGTAAAGGAAATCTGCTCGACGAGCGAGATCTCCAGCGGATCCGATCGGCTACGCCCGCTTCGGCCGCTCGCGCGTGATCGGCTGAGCCGGCCTTTGCCAGCGCCACGACAACCTGCCGACTACGCCACAAGCATTGCAACGTTTCGGCCTTGATCAGATGCCGCGCTCGAACTTTGGGGAGTGGCCAAGCCTTACAACATCTCGCAGCCAACGGTGTGGCGCACGCACCTAGCAACTCCGAGAGAGCCGCTGGACGTGAACCGGGGGGTTACCGGCGCCCAGGTCCCGCAATACGTCGACGATTTCATTGGGCTCAGCACGGCGCGTGAAATCGACATTCACAAAGGTGTAGCGGACAATACCTGATTGGTCGACAACAAAGGTGGCGGGTATTGGGAGGAACCAGCCACCATTTCCGTGCCGCTGCTCGAGATCAATGCCGGCGGCGACGAGAAGCGCGCGGTAGCGGTCAGCTGGGCGAAAGAGAACTCCGAACTGAAGCCCGATAGCTCCATCGACATCGGAGAGGATCTCGTAGGTCAGATCATGCTGACGCTTCGTTTCGGCAAAGTGAGACCCGGTGTCCGGCGTCAGCGCAACAAGATGTCCTCCTACCTCTTCGATAGCACCGAGTGCCATCTCCAGCGCCTCGAGCGTGCGGCTGCAATAGGGGCACCAATTCCCGCGGAAGAAACTGACGACGAGGGGCCCCGGCCGGAGCAGGTCGTCCGAGAACAGCAGACGCCCTTCCGCATTCGGCAGCAGGAAGCTCGGCATGACGTCGCCGACCTTTAGGGCGTGACCGGCTGCGTCGGCGCGGCCGAGTTGATCGACCAAGGACTCGCAGGCGATCCGAATTCTGTCATCCGCCGAGGCATGCTCACGGATCTCGTCCAATTCGTGTTTGAGAGACATTCGATTTCTCTTACGCTCGTCGGTTGAGAGGGCAGCACGAGGCAGCGCTTCTACCATTAGTCGTCAATAGCCGGAGTATTCGACGCCCGAGTCTGGTTCGCAGTATCGTGCTGGCCCTGCGCCCAGTGCTTCCAGTCGCGTGCGCGCATCAGCTTCAGAAACGTGGCAAGACCCGCACTGTGCGGGCGACCGGCGACCGCAGCAACGATGATCCGTCGCACGGCGTCCGGCTCGGCGAGCGGCACGGCGACGAGGCCTGAAGCGACAGGTTGCAGGGCGGCCGAAATGGCTACACCGAGACCCGCGCTGGCCATATGCAGGATATGATCCTCGGTTCCGCCCCGATGCCGCATTTGCGCCGTGATGTTCGCGGCGGGGTACAAGCGGCCGAGCAAGTCCTCGAAATCGGATCTGCCGTCGGTGCGGACGAGAACACACTCTTCGGCGAGCGCCGATGCGGGGATTTCGCCGAAGTTGGAAAACCGGTGCCCCGTTCGGCATAGAACGACGTAGCGATCTTGAAAGAGTGGCCACCGGTTGATCCGGTCCGGCAGCTTCTCGGGCTCGACGGCGACGGCGGCATCGAGCTCGCCGTCCAACATTTTCGCAAACAGCTCATCGGTGATGCCTTCGACGAGGGTAAGTTCGAACTCCTTGATACGGTCTTCGAGCTCGTGGAGAACAGGTGTCAAGGCACGCGCCGATATCGTCGTGCTCAGCCCAAGCCGCAGCGGCGCCGCGTCTCGCCGCCTAAAGGCCGCGGCCTGAGCCGTCGCCGTCTGTGCCGCCAGGTAGGCGGCTTCGAGGTGCGGCAACATGAGCCTGCCGAGCTCGGTAAGCTGTGTCAGGCTGCGCTCGCGATAGAGCAGCGGGCCACCGAGTTCCTCCTCGAGATGCTGGATCGCTCGCGTCAACGCGGGCTGCGTGACATTGCAAGCCTCGGCTGCGCGAGTGAAGTTGAGCGCCTTCGCCAGAGCGAGGAAGTAGCGGACCTGAAAGAGCTCCATCGCCGGGGGCCTTGCCTTTGTCGACTGGGCTGCACGACCCGAGCGCCCCGCGTCGGGCATCACTCGACTGGGTCGAGTTATCCGATAGAAGCGGAAGAATAACCCGAAAACCGGGTCGAGAAAAGTGCGCAGCGCCGCGTCGTAGGAACGACGCGGGCTACGACGCCTTCGCCAACGTTCCCGTCAGCGACTCGACTTTTCGGTTCAATGGCGTGATCAAACCGTCGAACCCCTCCCGGCGCAGTATCGCGCCGAACTCAGAGCGCTGGATTGCCAACTGGTTGATCGTGCCGTCGAAGCGCCCAGCTGATCGTCTCAGCCGTCAAAGCTACACGCGTTTGGCCGATGGCGGCCGGGTCGCCGCGCTACTACGAGCCAAGCTCAGCGGGGCAGCCCGACGAATAGCGATCCTGGTCTGCCATTCGCTGTTCACTTTTCGGCCGGCTTTTAGAGGCCATTCAGCCCTTTTGACTTGATGTCCCCCGGTCACGCCGCTCGGCGAGCAAGACGTCTAACCGCGAAAGGTTGCGTAGCGAACGTTCCAGAAGCTCAGAGCGAGCGCCGTGCATTCGTCGAACGGCATGCTCTTATCCCAATATGTCTTCACCGCCTCTCCTCAAGCCGCGAGTGTCTGTTCCACGGGCACATTCCATTCCGGAATTTCCTTCAGCGCCCCGCGACAGGTAACATTGCCCGCTCGATCCATCCGGTGTTGGCCACTTAAGACCCGCGGGCCGCCGCCGGCTCCCTTCCGTTATCGCCATGCGGGTAGTCTTGCGACGATCGGCCGGAAGGCGGCGGTCGCCGATTTTGGCTGGCTGCGGCTCTCGGGCGCTCTGGCCTAGTGGGTCTGGTGCGTGGTCCACATTCTGTTCCTGTCAGGGATGCGTAATCGAACGGTAGTAGCGCTCGAATGGTTCTGGGCGTATCTCACCTACCACCCCAGCACTCGCCTCATCACGGGCGACATTCCGATCACAACGCGCTCGACCGCCGCGCCATCGACAGAAGGTTCTTCTTCGCGAATCGTGGTGGGCACGTAGATCCCCGGACTGGGTCCAGACCTACAAGGCCGGTCTTGCAGCCTATGAGGACCGGAGCTGGTCGGTAGCGGTCAGGCTCTTCGAAGCCGCGACCGCCCGTCGCGGCGGTCTCGATCGCCCACCTTTTGGACGTTGCCCCGCCCGCCTCGACGATCCACCGCCTGACGACTGGATGGCGATTTCTGCCCTGGAATTGAAATGATCCGGCTGGAAAACCAAAGGCGCCAGCTTTCGGCTCCGGAGTTTCACGCTGTGGCACCATAAAGCGCCGGCTCATTCATTCGAAAGCGGTATGACCGATATAAGGGCGGCCTCGATTGACGCCATACCGTTCGGTAGCGATGTTAAGCGCAGACCCGCCGGCGCAATCACCAAAGAAAGCGGAGGAGACGCGAATGGCTTGGTACGTATCCTATCGGTCCGGCGGGTCTACGGTAATGCATATATTCAAGAGAAGGGAGCTCGCTATCGCTGCGGCGTGCGAGTTTTTTAGTCGTGGTTCTCACGATGCGCTCGAAGTCGGTCCGATGCTCGGAACACGTGAAGGAAATGTGCTCGACGAGCAAGATCTCCAGCGGATCCGATCGGCAACGCCCGCTTCGGCTGCTCGCGCGTGGTCGGCTGATCGTCATTCGCTTGCGGACACGGGTCGATAACCGGCCCAAGAACCTGACGACGGGCGTGGCAGTTAGGCTGCCAGCCGGTGAACCAGTTAGAAATAGTCTTCGAGCACGCCGCGACGCCTTGTGTCAAATGTGGCGCAGCCCGGCGTGCGAGTGCCGCAGGCCGGTTGATCGACGCGCCGAACACGGCTTGAGACTCAGTCGAAGGAAGCAGAAGGCTCGTTCACTGTGCCAAAATCGACAATGAAAGAGGGAACGCCAATGGCATGGTACGTATCGTATCGGACTGGCGGCTCCATCGTTATGCACCTATTCAAGGAAAAGGGGCTTGCCATCGATGCCGCATGCGGGCTGCTCAATCGTGGCTATAGTGACGGATTCGAAGTCGGGCCAATGCTGGGAACCCTAAAAGGAAACCTACTCAAAGAACGGGACATCCGCCGGATCCGGGATGACAGGCCTGGAGCATCCAGCCCCGAATCGGCCGCTCGGACCGTTCCGAGGAGAAGCTTAACGACCTGACACGTGGCGACCGATGCGTCGTCGGATATCCCATGTGATCCTCGCCGATTTGGCCGCTGGCCGCAGCGTGTCAACGCTCATCAACTTGCCGTTGCAGATCGGGTTCTTCAATTAAGGAGGAAGTAATGAGAAAAACCACTCGCAGCCTTTGGATGATAGCTGCGGGAATCGGCGCCATGTTCCCGGTTCTCGCTTCCGCTCAAAGTGCGAACGGAACCGGGGCCGTGTTCGTGATGACGAACGCCGCCGACAAGAATGAAATCATCGCCTACGCTCGGGACGCTTCTGGTAACTTGGCGGGCGGCGAGCGGTACGAAACCTTCGGCCGGGGCAGCGGCGGCTTGACTGCCCCGCTGGGCTCTCAAGGTTCGCTGACGCTCAGCCAGGATCACACCATCCTCTTTGCGGTGAATGCCGGCAGCGGAACCGTCTCGGTGTCCAGAGTCCAGAATTCGAGGTTGTTTCTTATCGATGAGATTTGGGCAGCCGGGAGCGAGCCGGTTGCCGTGGCCCAGCAGGGGAACCTGGTGTATGTGCTCGATGCGGGCGGCCAGGGAAGCGTCACCGGATACCGGCTGCAGTTTGACGGAACCTTGACGCAGATCGAGAATTCCACCGCATTTCTGACGCCGTTCGGCGGGGGATCGGGCGCCGGCTCGCTTTCCATCAGCCCGAATGGGCGCTTCCTGCTGGTGACGGAGCGGGTCGCGAACACCGTCGACGCGTTCCCGATCAACGCAGATGGAACTCTGGGCACCGAGGTGACGACCCCTAGTATCGCCCCCGAGGCCTTTGCCGGCCAGTTTACTCCGAGCGGGTTCGCGGTGGTCGCGCAGTCGAGCGGGAGCGTCTCCTCCTACTCGCTGGGAGCGAACGGCGCATATACCGCCGTCAGTGCCAATGTTCCGACTCGGGGCGACGCAACCTGCTGGATCAGAGTGACCCCGAACGGGAAATACTTGTTCACCTCGAACACGGCGTCCGCGAATATCTCGGGGTTCTCGATAAGTGCGACCGGCGCATTAACCCCGATCGGCAGCACCGTGGTCGGTGCTTTCCCGGCCGGCAGCTTCAATCTCGACCTTGCTACCAGCAGTGACGGAAGATTTCTCTTCACCATCGAATCTGGTGCCGGCGCCGTCGGCGCCTTCTCGATCGGAGCCGGCGGCCAGCTGGCCAGTGTTGGGGGGGTCGAAGGCCTGCCGCAGTCCGACGGTTTCCAGGGCATCGCCGCCTATTAATGAAACCTGTTCGTGGCCCGTCGACAGGGGCGCGCCCCTGTCGACGGCCTGCCGCTTCGCTGATCGCCAACGATCCCCTTGGGTCATTCTGAGCCGCGCCGTTATCACCCCAGCAAGCATGGGCCGCTTGCCGGGGACGAAGTATGAATCGCGACGAGCTGACGCGGTGC
>DATEQL010000612.1:0-14907 GCA_035272665.1 Allostellaceae bacterium | reverse complement strand
AGGCCGCGACATCAGCTGGTTCGACGAGGGCAAGGAGACCCTGACCCGCCGCGTGCGGCAGATCCAGACCGGCATCCATTGGGCCGAGGAGCCGGTCTCCCGCATCTCGCACCTGCTCTCCAACATCCAGCTGATCGAGGTGAACCCGTCGACGGCCGAGCCGGCCGAGGTTTCGGTCAGGTGCCGCTTCCTGGTCTACCGCAACCGCGTCGAGACCGAGACCGACATCCTGGTTGGCAAGCGCGAGGATCTGCTGCGCCGCGTCGGGGGCGACTGGCGGATCGCGCGGCGCAAGATCCTGCTCGACCAGAATGTCCTGTTGAGCAAGAACCTAACCTTCTTCTTTTGAGCGGGAGAACGCCGATGGCGGCCGCACGGATATCGGGTTATCGCCCCGGGCTCGTCGATCTGGCGAGCGGGCGGATCAGCCGCGAAATCTTTGTCAACGACGCGATCTACCAGGAGGAGCTGGAACGCGTCTTTGCCCGCGCTTGGCTCTTTGTCGGGCACGAGAGCCAGATCCCGAACCCCGGCGATTTCTTTGTTTCGTCGATGGGAGAGGAATCGGTGATCCTGTGCCGCGACCGCGCGGGCCAGGTCCATGTCTTCCTCAATTCCTGCCGGCACCGCGGCATGAAAGTGTGCCGCTACGACGAGGGCAACGCCGCGGTCCTGACCTGCCCCTATCACGGCTGGAGCTACTCGACCGACGGCAAGCTGGTCGGCGTCCCCTATTTTCGGGAGGCCTATCACAGCACCTTGGACCGATCCGCCTGGGGTCTCGTCGAGGTTGCCCAATTGTGCTGCTACAAGGGCTTGGTGTGGGCCACCTGGGACCCGGCGGCCCCGCCCTTTCTCGAATATCTCGGCGATTTCCTCCCCTATATCGACCTGACCCTCGACTCCTGGGACGGCAGCGACGGCGGCACCGAGATCCTGTGCGGCATCCAGAAGTGGCGGGTGCCATGCAACTGGAAATTCCCGGCGGAGAATTTTTCGGGCGACAGCTACCACAACATTAGCCACCGCTCGGTCGACCTGGTCGGCATCGGGCCCTCCGGCAGCGGCCGCCGCGACATGCCGGAGCTGAACATGGCCAGGAAGCTGCACATCGCATTTCCGGAGCGCGGCCATCAGACCACCAGCTATCTGCTGCCCCAGGAGGCGGCACCGCCGCCCGCCTACCAGCATTCTTCGGTCGTGTCGGACTATTTCCGTGAATGCGAGGAGGCGCGGCGCAAGAAGCGCGGCGATTGGGGCCGCATGATCGCCTTGGTCGGCGAGGTGTTCCCGAACACCGCGTTCCTCGCGCGGCAGCCGCGCACATTGGCGGCCTGGCATCCGCGCGGCGCGCACGAGACCGAGGTGTGGCGCTGGTTTCTGGTCGACAAGTCGGCACCGGCCGAGGTCAAGGATTTCCTGCGCGACTACTACATCCGCTATTCCGGTCCCGGCGGCATGACCGAGCAGGACGACATGGAGAATTGGAACTACGCGCACTCCGCGAGCCGCGGGACGATCGCGCGCCGCCACCCCTACAGCTACGAGCAGGGGTTGGGGACCGAGGTCGAGAATTACGAATGGGAAGGGTTCCGGGTTCCCGGAACCGTCTGCGACCTCACGCAAGCGAAGTCGAGCGAGCACAATCTGCGCAATCTCTACCGGCGTTGGGCCGAGTTCATGACGGCCGAGAGCTGGAACGAGCTGATGACCTGGCGCCGGCCGGCCCGCGCCGAGGCGGCGGAATGAGCGAGCCCGTCAACATCAGGCAAATCGCGCCGGGCACAAAGATCGCGCTCGTCGACGGGGCTCTCGCCGAAGTCGTCTCGAATCCGGCGGATGGTGTGTGGGTGTTCGCACGCTATCTCTCCTCGCCCAGCGACCCCTCGCGCGTCGGCGGCGAAGAGATGATCTTTGCACAGGACATCGTCGAGATCCGCGAAGATTCACAATGAGGCAGTGAGGCGGTGAGAAGCGGACACGGAGATGAATAGCGGCGGCAAGGGAATGAAATCGGCCCCCAATTTCGTCTTGGCCGGGCTTGACCCGTGGGCCTTCGGCCCACGGAACTAGTTCCGTGGGCATCCACGACTTGGGGCGGTCGAAACCAAGAGGTCGATGCGCGGATCAAGTCCGCGCAAGACGAACCGAAATCGCTTCCTACGTGTCCGACGCGAGGCTGGTGACCTCACGGCCTCACCGTCTCACTGTAATCAAGTAGGAGGGAAGGCGATGGCGACGGCGAACACGGAGGGTTACCGGCCGGGTCTCGTGAACATGGCGGCGGGACAGATCAGCCGCGAGATCTTCGTCAACGACGAGATCTACCAGCAGGAGCTGGAGCGGCTCTTCGCGCGGGTGTGGCTGTTTGTTGGGCATGAAAGCCAGATCCCGAACCCGGGTGATTATTTCGTTTCGGGAATGGGCGAGGAGTCGGTGATCCTATGCCGCGACCGCGCCGGCAAGGTCCACGTGTTCCTGAATTCCTGCCGCCACCGCGGCATGAAGGTGTGCCGCTATGACGAAGGCAATACGCCGGTCTTCACTTGTCCTTATCATGGCTGGAGCTATGGCACCGACGGCGGACTGGTCGGCGTGCCCTATTTCCGCGAGGCCTATCACGAGAAGCTCGACAAATCGCAGTGGGGGTTGGTCGAGGTCGCGCAATTGTGCTGCCACAAGGGCACAATATGGGCCTGCTGGGACCCCGAGGCGCCGTCCCTTTTCGAATATCTCGGCGACTTTGTTCGCTATCTCGATCTGACTTTGGACGGCTGGGACGGTAGCGAAGGCGGCACCGAAATCCTGGGCGGAATCCAGAAGTGGCGGATCCCGTGCAATTGGAAATTCCCGGCCGAAAACTTCTGCGGCGACAGCTACCACAATATCAGCCATCGCTCGGTCGACCTAGTCGGCATCGGCCCCAGTGGCAGCGGACGCCGCGACATGCAAGAGCGGCTGATGGCGCGCCGGCTGCATGTTTCTTTTTACGAGCGCGGCCACCAGACTGGAGTCTATCTATTTCCTCACGACCGTCCGGTGCCGCCTTCGTATCAGCACTCCCCAGTAGTCTCCGAATATTTCGCCCATTGCGAGGAGGAGCGGCGCAAGAAGCGCGGCGAGTGGGCCCGGCTTATCGGCAGCCCCGGCGAAATTTTTCCTAATACGGCACTGCACCCGCGCCAGCCGCGCACGATCGCCGTCTGGCACCCCCGCGGGACGCACCAGACCGAAGTGTGGCGCTGGTATCTGATCGACAAGGCGGCACCGTGGGAGGTCAAGGATTTCCTGCGCGACTATTACATCCGCTACTCGGGTCCCGGCGGGATGACCGAGCAGGACGACATGGAGAACTGGAACCACGCGCATGCCGCGAGCCGCGGAACGATCGCGCGGCGCTACCCCTACAGCTACGAGCAGGGCCTCGGTTTCGAGGTCGAGAATTACGAGTCGGAGGGGCTGCGCATTCCGGGCACGGTGATGGACATCACTGAGGCCAAGTCGAGCGAGCACAACCTCCGCAACCTCTACCGCCGCTGGGCCGAGTTCATGGAAGCCGAGAGCTGGGACGAGCTCGCGACCTGGCACCGCAACGGCGAGGTGATGGCCGCAGAATAACCCGGCCACGTCACTCGCTCCAGCCGGCCTTGCGCAAACCATCGAGCGTATGGGCGTGGTCTTCCGGCCGCATCCACGGCACGCGGTTGCGCACATGCAGGTCGAACGCCAGCGGCGCCATAGCCTTAGCTAGCTAGCGTCGCGTTCGCTTCCTCGGTGCGACCGAGTTGGCCGAGCGCGGGCGCAAGCCAACGGTATGCTGTCGGATAATTAGGAAAAGTCCTGACTGCGCGCGTCGCTGCCTCGACTGCGGCCTCATACTCGTGGGAGAAATAATAAGCCTGGGCGACTTGTAGCCAGCGAATAACAAACTCCGAATCGAGCGGATCGAGGCGAATACAGGTTCTGAGAGCGGCAAGCCGCTCCTGCGGTCGCCCCGAAAAGATCAGCGTCGCGCCAAGCGATCCATGCGCACGGGCCAGGTTGGGATTTATAGCCAGCGCCTGCTCGGCCTCGGTAAGCGCACCTTCATGGTCGCCGCCCAGCATCAATGTGATGGCGAGGAATGCATGAGCTTGTGCATCGGCCGGGTCGAGGGTTACCGCCTGACGGGCCAGCGCCTCGGCAGAGGCTTTGCGCTTCGGCCAGATCGCGTGTGTGAAATAAGCGAGCTCCTTGGTGTTGTGCCGAAGCAAGGCCGTAGTAACCGCCAGCGAAATTCGGATCGAGACCGATCGCTAGCCGAAAGAATGACTCTGCGCGGGCGTTCGTCTGCATTCGCCTTTCCCAAATGCCACAGCCCGCGCTGGTAGGACGCCCAGGAGTCGAGGCTTCCGGGCGGCTTGCGCATCGCTCGGTGCAGTTCGGCATCCGCGATCGCCGGGGCGACGGCGATCGTCACCGCTTGCGTGATCTCGTCCGGTATTGCGAAGATGTCGGCGAGGCGATCACGAACAGGGACGGATAGCGCGACAATGCGGTGATGACGTCCTCGGCGATCCCGTCGGCAAAGAACTCCTGCTCGGGATCGGTGAACGGCAATACTGCGACTGACGGCTTGTCGGGCAACGACAGCGGTACCGGGGCTTCGGCGGCCGGCATCGCGCGGCTCGCCGCCACGCGGAAGACACTGCTGCGCTCGGGCATCGGTGAAGGCCGCGGGAACGCGGCTTCCGGCATACTCGCGCACCGCCGCCGAAACGCAGACCCCGCCCGGTTCGGCGAGCGCTTGCAGCCGCGCCGCCGCGGACCATCACGTCGTCGAGGTGAACCCGATGCGGAACAGCATCCGCCGGTCGGACGGCAAGGCCTTATTCTCTTCGCCGACGGCCTCCTGGATCGCCAGTGCGCAGAAGAGTCCGTTGGCCACACTCGGGAATTCGGCCAGCACCGCATCGCCCGCGGTGTTGGCGATGCGGCCGCGATGCGCGGCGATCCGCGCCGCGGCAATGTCCCGGCAACGGGTCAGCAGAGCGAGCGTCGCATCTTCGTCGGCGCGCATCAGCCGGCTGTATTCAGCGACGTCGGCCGCCAGGATCGTCGCGTCAGCCGCCGCTCGACCTGCTCTGCCACCGCAGCATCCCGCTGCGGTCCGCTCAGGCCTGCTTGAAGAACCGGTCGGCGTTGCCGCCGAGAAGCTTTTTCTGTGTCTCCGGCTTGAGGCTCTTCCAGGCGAGGATGTTGTCGATCGAGTCGGGGAACTGGCACTCCGAGTGCGGGTAGTCGGAAGCGTACATCAGCACGTCCTCACCGAGGAACTGAGTGACATGATTGAACATGTCCTCCCCTTCGTGGTGCTCGATGCTGCAGAAGAACCGGCCGCTCGCCATGTATTCGCTCGGCTTCTGCTTGAGCGGTGCGGTGCCGCCGACATAGATCGCCTGCTCGTCCATGCGCCGGCCCCAGAACGGCAGCCAGCCAAAGCCGCATTCGAGCACGCCCATCCGCAAGCTCGGATACTGGTCGAACAACCCGCCGCCGATAAACGACCCGACAAACCGCATCGCGCCCCAGGGATGCGCGGCGAGACGGCTCAGGAAGATGTTTTCCCAGAGATCCTGATAGCCGGGGTAATAGGGCGGGTTCCACGTAAAGCTGTGGTTGGCGATCGGCAGATCGTGGTCCGCGGCGGCCCGCCAGATCGGATGCAGGTCGGGATGGTCCGCCGGGAAATCCTTGGCGAGCAACGGCATCACCGCTACCGCCCATTTCGAGTTGCCCCATTCGCGGATCTCGCGCACGGCCTCATCGATGTTGCGCGACGAGGCGACGATCATGCTCTTCAGCCGGGTCGGGAACTGCCCGCAAAAGTCCGCCATGTGGCGGTGGTAGGCGCGGATCACGCCGATCTCGAGGGCCGGATCCGGCAGGCCGACGAGGCTGAGCCAGGAGGTCGGGATCAGAAAATGGACATCTGTCCCCTCGTCGTCCATGTCCCTGACCCGGTTCTCGGCCTGGTCGTCCTGCACCCCAGGCCGGGGCATCTTACTGCCCATCCATCGCGTCTCGCGGCCGGTGAAGCTCTCGCGCGGCGCGCCCTCGCCAAGCACCCGGCGGTAATATTTCGTGCCGACTCGATAGTTGTGCAGGCCCTCGACGCCTCCAACCGCGCCCTGTCCGACCGGCAGGCGGTAAGCCTCGAGTTCGGCAAGGCGCGGCCGAAACCCCGGGTCGACATAGCGCTCGAGCACCTCCGCTGCCGGGTTGACGTGGGTATCGGAATCGTAAACGCGGAAGCCGTTTTTCATGTTGCCACTCCTTCGTTCGGGCGCTTAGCCTCTGCCCATCATAGGAGCGCAACGGATGCTTGTCGACGACGGGGTGCGGCTCGATTTACATGGCGAAGTCGCTTCGGGTCGGCGCGAATCTTACGGCTCGACAAGAGAAGTTGCTACCGGCCTTTCCACTCTCGGCACGCCGCCGTTGGCGGCAAGATAGGTTTCCTTGTTGGTTTCGACGTTGAACGCGAGCAGACGCTCGCGCGTGTCGAAGCGCGGACGCGCGAGGATTAGCCCGGCCAATTCGAGATGATTGCCGATGTCAAAAAATTCGATCATGTTCTGGTGATAGCGCCCGAATTGCAGAAAAGTGCGGGTGCGCGAGGCGATCACGCGGCAGCCGAGCTCCAGGGATTGTGAGATCGGGCCCGAGGAAGATTGCCCCACCTCCAGGTAAGGAAAGACCACCGCGTCGCAGATCGCCATTCCCGACAGGAAATCAGCATCGCTCTGCGCGCCCAGGAAATGAATTCGGGCTGACAGGTTTTTCGGATGCTCGACCAACAAATCGCGCATCGATCCATCTACAGCAACCGAAACAACGGGTGCGCTGGTGCCTGAATTTGCCCGCGTCCGCTCCGCGACGCTGGTATCGATATAACCGGCTTCGAACAGTGACGAGACGACCGGGTCGATCGACTGATGAGCCTTGATCTCGTTCGGGTGAACGCCACCAAAAATCAGCAGATGGTACTCCTCGGGCAGGTGATGGAGCGCGCGGATGACCGTATCGAACCCCTTGTATCGCCCGATAAAGCCAAAGACTCCGATGAGCTTGCTCTCCGCTGGTACCGACTCGAGGACCGCAAATCTCGCGCGTGAGGCGGTGCGGCGGACTTCCTGCGCTTCGGCGATGCTGAGGAATGAGAGTGGATGGTCGTAGACGTTCCGCAAGCCGTGAACATATTTCATGTGCCAGAGATCACGACGCGTGTGCACGATGACGGCGACCGGCTTCAGACGTTGCGCGCGGCGCAGTCGGCTGGCGATCCCAAAGGACAACAGGTTGGCGCGCATGTAGTCCGCCCTTAGCGCAATGGCTTTGGTGAAATTGAACCGGCAAATTTCCTTGAAACATTCTCCGAAATCGAAGCCCTCAGACTGCAATATCGAATGAAAAGTAACCGAAAAATGCGGCGCCGCCCGCAAAATCAAATTGAAGCGACGATAGATATCCTTCCAGCTTCGGCCCAACGTTCCGTGCTCCAGTTGTAAGTTCACCGTTTCGTAGTCCCTGATCTCGCGACAAATGGCTTGGATATGTCGGTCGCCGAATTTTCGGACGCGGCGATGGCTGCTGCGTAGCAAGAACTGGTTCAAGTTGAACACGGTCACATCAAAAGAGTCGCCGAGTTGTCTTTCCAAGCTCCGAGTGTAGGCGGCAATGCCGCACAATTCATCATAGGTTGAAACGATAGCGAGCTTGGTCCGAGCAGTGCGTCTAGCCAGCCGCACTGGCGATCCGCTGGCCGCGACTGACGGAAGAACGGAGGGTCGGGCTTCGAACTCCAGCGTCGTCATGATCTCTTGCTCCGCCGGCGCCCCGCCAGCTCTAAGTTGTTCAAAGCACGTTATGGACGAAAGTGGTCGCGCACCGACTGAACGGTGCAGCTGCCTATCGCCCACACGGCGAAGGCGATCAGAAAAACCGCGCCGAGCGACCGCAGCCGACGCGGGTACAGCGCTTCCTCGGGCAGTGTCGGCCGTACAAAAGTGGCGAGATAAAGTTGCTGACGGTCGGCGTTCATGCGCGAGCGGTCGAGAGCTTGCAGTGCGTGCTGATAGGAATTCTCGGCGAACGTCCGCTCGCTTTCGAGCTGCTCATACGAACCCATCACTCGGGAAAGGGCTTCCGATCGCGTCTTTTCGGTATCCGTGACCTCGCTCTCGACCGAGCGCCGTTCTGCCTCCAGCGATTGTATACGGGCCTCCAGCATTTTGACGGATGGCGCGTCCTCACGCATATAATGCTTCAGCGTGGCCAATTCGGTGTCGGCGCGAACGAGTTCGTCGCGAACTCGTCCGGCGAGGGCAACGGTCGCATCGGCGGTTTTGCGCGGGTCGATGATCCCCTCTCTGTCGCGGAATTCGCGCAGCCGCGTCAGTGCCGATTTGAGACGGCTCTCGGCCCGACCGACTTCGTCGTCCGCACTCCGTAGCGCGTCGCGGCGGGCCCGCGCTGACAATTCGTTCACCAACCGCTCAGACGCGGCGAGAATTCCCTCGGCCAATATAAAGGCGTCTTGCGGCGTGAAGGCGCGCGCCTTGACCACGATCGTCCCGTTGCTGGCGTCGAAAAACGCGTCGACTTGGCCTTTCCAATAGCGGACCATCTCCTCGATCGACACCGGCAAATCGAGGCGGGCCAGCCAATCGGCCTCAGGGCGGGAAAACATCTCACGCAGGTCGAGCGTCCTGCTCAGATCTTCGATGACCGCGCGACTGGCAAGGTATTGGACAACGACGTACGAATCCGCTCCGATCAGGGACGGCGCCATGCTCTCCTGGAAAAACAGCGCCGGGTCATGGGGCTCGGGTTCGCCAGAGCGCACGGCAAAACGGAATTCGGCCATGTATTGGTCGGCGGCGACCCAGAAATAATAGAAGGCGGCGATCAGGACCGGCAGCACAACCACGATAACGAACGAGAGCCAACCTAAAGGCAACCGGCCTCGACGTTGGGCGAGCGAACCCTCTCGGTGACTGTAAACCGCGATTGTGCCGTGGCCTTCTGCAGGAACAGGAAACGCGGTTGCGCTCGCCGGCGCGACGACTGCGCGATCAGGCTCTTCTGAGGACGGCCGATTTGCCGGGCTATTCGGCGATCGCTCGCGCTCCATTGCCGGTGCCGCTGTCATCAGAGACTTTCCTGCACCATGCGATGGTATCGACCGAGCGCCATCCCGATGTCGTCGAACAAGGTGAGTTCGCCATTGTCGAGAATGGCGCCTCGGTCGCAATATTGCCGGAGTGTGTGCACGTTGTGGGTCACCAGGATAATGTCGGAGCGCAGCGTACGTTCGCGGAATGCTTCGGCGCATTTCCGGCGAAAACGCTGGTCACCTACCTCGGTCACCTCGTCGATCAGGTAAACATCAAAGTCGATTGCAAGACAGGTCGCGAAAGCGAGCCGGGCTCGCATCCCCGCCGAGTAGGTATTGACCGGCATATGGAAGTATTCGCCGAGCTCGGCGAAACCTTCCACATACTCGGTCACAGCGCGCACCTCGGCCCCATAGACCCGAGCGACAAATGTCACGTTCTCGCGGCCGGAAAGAGCACCATGGAACGTGCCGCCGAAGCCCAGCGGAAACGATACTCTAGAGTAACGTCGCACCGCGCCGCGATCAGGCATCTCCGAACCGGCAAGCAACCGGATCAATGTCGACTTGCCCGCGCCGTTCACTCCAAGAATTCCGAAATTGTGGCCCGATTCAAGAGTGACGTTAACATTGTCGAGCACCGTCTTTCGCCCGCTCCGGGTGCGATAGACCTTGGAGACTCGGTCCAGAGTGATCATAGCGGTTCATAGAGATGGCGGCGCAATGCGCGCTCGAACCCCAAGCCCGCCACCACGGTGACGGCCGCCACGATCGCCAGATAAGAACGATCAAGCCAATGCGGCTCGTACTCT
Organism: Allostellaceae bacterium; assembly: GCA_035272665.1. GTDB lineage: Bacteria > Pseudomonadota > Alphaproteobacteria > ATCC43930 > CGMCC-115725 > AP-15. The sequence goes on along the minus strand of DATEQL010000612.1, from coordinate 4,938 downwards.
GGAAAAAAGCTCGAGCGAAACCAGTCGACTGCATGCAAGATCGGGTTCCAAACGAGAATATCGCGGACCCAATCCGGCATCATTCCCGGCACATAGAATATTCCTGAGCAGAAATACAATGCGCGAGTCAACTGGGCCCAAATCTTATCCCACGATTTGAAGAATGCGTTGAGTACAGCATTGATGAAACCCAGCCCGCAGCCAAGCAGCCACACGGCGATAACCGATGCCGAAAGCGCCGGTAGATCGTGAGGCAAAACGCCGAGCCCGATCGCACCGAAGCCGGCTAATAGGATTACCGCCACCAGCGTATCGGTCAGAAGTTCGACCAGGCCTCGCGCCATGATCACGTCGAAGGTGCTGACCAGCGGCAACTGCAGCAGCGAGAGGTTGCCCGTGATCGCATAGGTCATGTTGCTGCTGGTGTGGACGAACAAATGATAAGGGATGATACCTGTATAATAAAAAATAAAGAACTCGTTGCCGATCGGCGGCCGACCACGCATCAACACCGCGAATACGACAGAGAGCATCAGGATGTGCAGGACCGGCTCGAGCAGGGCCCACCCGTAACCGAGCTTTGAGTCCGCGAACCGGGTGCGGGTTTCGCGGATGATCAGAGCATAAATTACGCGCGCCTGGGTGTGCAGCGCTGCGAAAATAGTCGGCTGCGGCCGCAACTGGCGAGGCGACCGCAATGCGCGCTCGCTCAGCACCACGTAATCGCCGTCAAGCATTTCGAACCGGCGGTTCAACACCTGGAGGACCGCTTGGGCGTATTCCTCATTGTCTGGCGAGGTTCGGATCAACTCGCCGCCCACGGCGAGCGCCTCGATGAAGCGGCCGCTGTCGAAATACACGGTCAATTGCGAGCGTTTGGTGTCGGGGTTTGACGGATCGAGCGCGGCGGCCCGGCCGAAGGTTTCGGCCGCTTCCTCGAGGCGGCCGAGCCGATACAGCAGATTGGCCCGGTGCAAAAGGTATTCCGTCGTTTCGGGTGCGAGCGTGATGGCACGATCGATCGCGTCGAGGGCTTCCTCCGCCCGACCGCGCAGCATCTGCGTTGCGGAAAGCAGCCGAAGGGCGACGTGATCCTCTCTATGGACGGCGACGGCATCGAGAATGATGGCGGCGGCCTCGTCATATCGCTCTGTCCGCAGTAAGAGCTCGGTCGCATGGAGCGCGCTGAGGCGATCGGACGGGGCTAACGTGACGGCGCGCAGCGCCAAAGCAACCGCCTGCTCGCCTCGTTCGAGAGCGAACAGGGCTGCGGATAGATGTCGCAGCACGCACGCGTCGGCGGGATCGAGGGCCGCAGCGCGCATGAAGTAATCCACCGCCTGCGCATGTCTGCCGGCAGCTTCGAGAAGACAGGCTGCGTGAAATGCGAATTCGAACGAATGCGGGTCGAGGTCGCTGGCCTTCCTGCCGTGGAAGATGGCGTGATCGAACTGTCCTGCCGCGGCAAAAGAGCCGCTCGCGTGACGGTGTCCGGCAGCCCACTGGGAACGTATCACCAGAAGTCGTTCGTATGCTGCTGCCGCCTCTTCATGTCGCCCGCAATTGCTGAATACCCAGGCACACAAATTCGCGATTTCTTCTTTCTCGGGCTGCAGGTCGAAGGCGATGCGGGCGCACTCGACTGCATTGTCGTGGATTCCGTTGTGGTACAGCGCTTCGCTCAACTGGCAATAGAGCCAGGCCCGTTCATGGTCGGTAACGTCGGCGCGCCCGAGATGAAAGCGGCACGCGTCGAGGTCGCCGAGAAAGGCCGCGCTTATAGCCGATTGACGAATTTGACCAATGTCGCTCAACTGCGTGCTGCTCTCGAGGTCGGGGGCCGAGCTTGACATTGCGAGCATCGTCGGCGTGCGGCACCAAAAGGGGATCGGAGCGATCGTTGCCCTTTACAAATCACCAGCCTCCGCCGGAATGTCACCGCATCGTGTCGGGACCCACCTGTGGTTAAGACTACGTTTAGCCGCCACAATAGCCTAAATTCGGCAAAATAAAGTCAAAAATTCGTCCTTAATCCGTCAAAAGGCATGCATCGTTAGAATTCGTAAAACCTGGTTAATAATTTAACTGAAAAAACGCCAAAATTAAGATAAATTTTATCATTAATTTCTTCGGTTAATTAGTTAGCTCTAGGAAAGATGCGCACGGGTACAGGAAGACCGTTTTGTAAGCTACCCCGGGTCATCAGCGATCGTCCCTCGCGCGAAACGTCGCTCGGCCCGCCAACTTGCGAAGCCCGGGGATGGGCCGGGTCTCGTCGCCGCCACGCGGGACTCTGAAGCGAGACGCTAAGTCATTGGCAGTGCCGGTTTATTTCTTGACTGTTGTGTACCACTCCGAGATCCTCTGGGATCAGCCTCACCAAGCAGCGGGGCAAGCCGCGCAGGGCGAGAAGGAGAAGTGCGAATGGCGTTCGAATTCGGCATGTTCCACGAGTTTCAACGGACCGCCGGGGTGACTGACGAGGAGGCGTTTGCCACCTCGTTCGAAGAGATCGATGCAGCCGAGCGCTGGGGGCTCGACGCGATGTGGCTGGCGGAAATCCACGTAAACCCCGACCGGTCGGTGTGCTCGGCTCCGCTCACCCTGGCCGCCGCCATCGCCGCCCGCACCAAACGCATGAAGGTGGGGACTGGCGTTCAGGTACTGCCGCTCTGTCATCCGCTGCGGCTGGCTGAAGAGGCCGCGACCGTCGACCAGATCAGCCGGGGCCGCCTGATTTTCGGGGTCGGGCGCAGCGGCTTCCCGCGCACCTACGAGGCCTATGGCGTCCCTTACGGCGAGAGCCGCGAGCGCTTTGCCGAGACTCTCGAAATCCTGAAGCTGGCGTGGACCGAGCCGTCGTTTTCCCATCACGGCAAGTACTACAGCTTCGAAAACGTCCAGCTCGCCCCGAAGCCGTATCAAAAGCCGTGGCCCGATATCCGCATCGCCGCCAACAGCGCGGGTACGTTCCCGAATATCGCCAAGCTCGGGCATGGCGTCCTGGTCGCGGTGCGGCAAGGCACGATCGAGGAGCTGGAACCGAATATCACCGCCTACCGCGACGCCTGGAAAAAGGCGGGCCATCCCGGCGAGGGCAAGGTCTTCCTGCGCGCTCCGGTCTATGTCGCCGACACCGACCAGGCGGCGCGCGACGAGCCCGAAGAAAGCATTATGTATTTCTATCGCTATCTCGGCGAGCGGCTCGAGGATTCGGCAACCCGCACGGGGGTGCAGCAAGGGGAGCTGCGGGCGGCGCGCGGCCGGCGGCTGCAGACCATCACTTACGAGGAGGCGTTGCGCGAAAAGCTGATCGTCGGTTCACCTGAGCGAGTCGCCGACCGGCTGATGGGCCTGCAGGAAACCCTCGGTCTCGAGGGCATCCTGTGCGAGATGAATTGCGGCACCAAGATCCCGCACCACCGAGTGATGAAGTCGCTGCAGCTGTTATGCGAAAAGGTCAAGCCCAAGTTTCATTGACCCGCGCGGCTGTCGAGGGCCGAGATCAGCCGGATCGAGATCGACAAGCTGATGCTTGCGCCGATGATCCCGTCTCGGCACGGCGTGAGCGTCTTCTGATTGCGGTCGGCGGCCTTGCCCGCAAGGCCCCGGCCTATGGCGGCTGAGCCGTGGCCGAGACGTCGGCGATCGCGTCAGTATCGCTGATCCTGCACGCCCTTTCGGCCGTCGTTTGGGTCGGTGGCATGTTCTTTGCCCATCAGGTGCTGCGGCCCGCTGCCGTGGCGCTCGAGCCGGGGCCGCGCCTCACGCTGTGGTCGCATGTGCTGGGCCGGTTCTTCTCGTGGGTTTTCGCCGCGATCGCACTGCTTCTGCTGACCGGCTACGCGATGGTGTTCGACATCTATGCCGGGTTCGGCGGGATCCCACTGCACGTCCAGCTGATGCAGGCAATCGGCATCCTGATGATGCTGCTCTTCTTCCACCTCTATTTCGCCCCGTGGCGTCGGTTTCGCGCCGCGGTCGCACGGCAGGATTGGGCCGAGGGCGGGCGGCAGCTGGGCCAGATCCGCATCATCGTGACGATCAATCTGGTGCTCGGCGTCATCGTCGTCGCCATCGGCAGCAGCGGCCGGTACTGGGGTTGAGAGCGGCTGCCTACTGGGCGTCGGCGCGACGGAGGAAGTGATGCGGGTCGATCCGCCGCAAGCCGGCCTCCATCGAGGTCTTGCCGTCCGGCGAGACCCAAGTGGCCTTCAATCCGCCATCGGCGCGCGGGTGAAAGCGCAGTGTGCTCTTGCCATTTTCCTCAAAGACGAAGTCGTCATCGACGATGCGGCCCCCGCGCCGGGTCCATTCGGCCGGCTCGTCCTTGTCGATCCCCGGCCCGATGGCGTAGACGGCAGCGAGTTCCTGCCCGTGCACTTCCTCGATCGCGACGAGAACCTCCCGCCCGTTCGGGTAAAACCCGTACCAGGTATCGCGTACGGCCTTGCCACGCCCAGGGGCAGGCGCACCCGACGCCGCCGGCGCCGAGGCTCCAATTGAGGGCGCCGCGGCACGCGCCGCCGCCCGCGGATGGAGAAGCTCGTCCGGCAGGCGCAGCTCGGCACTGGGTGCCTCACCCCATACCGGCTGGCAAACCAGCTCGCCCTTAAGCGTGTCGGCGTCGACGAAATCACGGATGCAGGCGCCAAACCGGCGTAGGAACAGGCCGGTCGACGATGCCCAATGCCCGACGAGAAATGCCGGCTGATCGACGACGGCATAGCCGAGCCCATGCTCGGACAGAATCGCTCGCGACCGCTCGCCGCGGCCGCCCGGGTCGAAATCGTCACCGTGGAAATAGAACAGCATGACCCGTGCGCGCTTGATTCGCTCGAGCAGCGGGTAGAGCCGGATGGCGTTGAGGCGCCAGGAATCGTAAAACTCCTCGAAGCTGCCGAAGGCCGCCGGCGCGGTCGCAACAACCGCGTCCAC
>DATEQL010000611.1:0-3846 GCA_035272665.1 Allostellaceae bacterium | reverse complement strand
GCTGCCGGAGGGTCGGCTTGAACGGGTCTGGTTCGGACGCGGCGCCGACAAAAAGATCAAAGCCTTAGAGACAGCCGTTGCACTATGTGACGCAGCATGAAATGCCGCCGCTGTGAACGCCGGCCAGAATCCGTAGCTATTTGCTGATGTTCAGTCTGCCGGTGGCGTTTCGCTGCGTCGTCTCGGATTGTCCGGGTAGTCCATAGGAGGGACCCGCCCCCGGAGCGGAGCGCCCTTCGCGCGCAGCGTAGCGGAGGGGCGGGAGGAACCTGTGGACCCACCCGGGCAACCCGCGGCAGCGTTCCGCGCGAGGGGTCTGGCCTCAGGATATTTGAAGTTGGTGCGGTAGAACCTGCCGAGATTGACAGGCAGGCACGGCGCCGATCCATCACCGGCAAGTTTTGCTTCGGCGCCGTGCCCTACACCGTGCAGAGGCACGATTGCAGGGGCATCATCGCAGCCGCCGCGGCGCGCGTCCACAGCATCGGCCGGCGCCTGATGAGAGCGGCCGTTGCGGCCACGGCCATGTGCCGCAAGCCCGGTTTTACCTGTGCGCGGACCAGGGTTGCCGGGTTCAGGTGCTCATCTGCAGCGACTGCGATCGGGGCCACATCTACTGCGCCGATTGTGCGCCCGGGGCACGCCGCCGGTCATTGCATGGAGCGGGGCGGCGCTACCAGGCGAGTAGTCGCGGCCGGATCAAACATGCGGAGCGGTCGCGCCGCTACCGCGCGCGCCAATACCGGGCGCGCGAAAATATAGTGACGCATCACGGTTCACCCCCGGATCAAACGGATGCTCTGCTGATCGAGGATCCGGTGGTGGTGGTCGAACAACCATTGCCCGTGGACAGCCGACAGCCTCCGCGCAGGCAGGGTTGGTGCTGCTCGCGCTGCGGTCGTCGCTGTTCGACGCATGTGCGGCAAGGCTTCCTGCCGCGCCGGGTCCGCCGGCACAGACAAGGAGGACCCGATCATGACCATTCCGGCTGATCTCGAGGCGCAGATCCTGCGCTATTACCATGTCGAAAAATGGCGCACCGGAACGATCGCCCGGCAGTTGCACGTGCACGCCGAAACCGTCGCCCGGGTGCTCGCCCAGGCCGGTCTGCCGCGCATCGGGGCGCCGCAGCGCGCATCGAAGATCGACCCCTATTTGCCGTTCATCCGCGAGATGCTGGCCAGGTTCCCGACGCTGACCGCAAGCCGCCTGCACGCAATGACGTGGGAACGCGGCTATCGCGGCAGCAAAAGCCGCTTCCGCGCCGTCATCGCCTGCCATCGGCCGCGTCCGCAGGCGGAGGCCTATCTGCGCCTGCGCACGCTGCCCGGGGAACAGGCGCAATGCGATTGGGGTCACTTCGGTCACATGACGATAGGCCGGGCGCGCCGCCCGTTGATGGCCTTCGTCATGGTGCTCAGCTTCTCGCGGCACATCTTTCTGCGCTTCTTCCTCGACGCCCGCATGGAGAACTTCCTGCGCGGTCATCTCGCCGCCTTCGCCGCGTGGGACGGAATCCCGAGGGTCATTTTGTACGACAATCTGCGCAGCGCCGTGCTGGAACGGCAGGGCGCTGCGATCCGCTTCAACCCGGCTCTGCTCGAGTTCGCCGCCCACTACCGCTACGAACCGCGCCCCGTCGCCGTCGCCCGCGGCAACCAAAAGGGCCGCGTGGAGAGAGCCATACGGTTTGTCCGGGACGCGTTCTTCGCCGCCCGCACGTTCGCCGATGTGGAGGATCTCAACGCTCAGGCCGACGCCTGGTGCCGCGGTCTCGCCGCTGACCGCCGTTGCCCGGAAGACCAGATCCGCAGCGTCGGCGAGGTCTTCGCCGAAGAAGTATCATTACTGCTGAAGCAGCCGGACAATCCCTATCCCGTCGTCGAGCGGGTGGCCGTCAAGGTCGGCAAGACACCCTATGTCCGCTTCGACCAAAACGATTACACGGTGCCGCATACGCATGTGCGACGCACCCTGACCGTGCTGGCCGATACCGGCCGGCTGCGCATCGTCGAGGGCCTGGAAATCGTCGCCAGCCATCCGCGCAGCTACGACAAGGGCCAGCAGATCGAGGACCCGGTCCATGTCGAGGCACTGGTCGCGTGGAAACGCCAGGCACACCGCCACCGTGCGACCGATCGCCTGGCCCTGGCCGCGCCGGCCAGCCGGACCTTGCTCGTCCGCGCCGCCGAGCACGGCCATAACCTCGGCACCATCACCGCAACCTTGGTCAGACTGTTGGAGCGTTACGGAGCGAGCCAGCTCGACGCCGCCATCATTGAGGCGCTCGAGCGCAATGTGCCGCATCCCAACGCGGTTCGTCTGGCGCTCGAACGCCGCCGCGAGGATCGCCGGCAGGCCCCGCCTGTCGCCCTGACCTTACCGGCGCATGTCCGCGCACGCGACAAGGCCGTGCAGCCGCATTCCCTCGATACCTACGACCAGCTGAAGAAGGTGGGTCATGACGAATCCTGACGCCTTGCAAGCCCGCGCCAAGGCCCTGCGTCTGCACGGCCTCCTGGCGCATTGGCCGGAGGCCATCGCCGCCGGGTGGGCTGCGTCGCTCATCGAGTGGGAGGAGGACGAACGCGCCCGCCGCAGCCTCGAGCGTCGCCTTCAGGGCGCGCATATCGGCCGCTTCAAGCCCTTGTGCGACTTCGACTGGAACTGGCCCGTCGCCATCGACCGGGCAACCTTCGAAGCGCTGATGACGCTCGACTTCCTGAAGGACGCGGCCAATGCCGTGCTGGTCGGCCCGAACGGCGTCGGCAAATCCACCTTGGCCCGCAATCTCGCCCATGAGGCGTTGATACACGGCCATACCGTCCTGTTCACCAGCGCCGGCCAACTGCTTGGCGAACTGGCCTCGCTGGACAGCGATTCCGCCCTCCGCCGGCGATTGCGCCATTATGCCGCGCCCGCGCTGCTCTTGATCGACGAGGTCGGCTACCTGTCCTACTCCAATCGTCACGCCGATCTGCTGTTCGAACTGATCAGCCGCCGCTACGAGCAGAAAAGCACCGTCGTCACCACCAATCGCGCCTTCGCCGAATGGCGCGAGGTCTTCCCAAACGCCGCCTGCGTCGTCTCCATGGTCGACCGGCTGATGCACAACGCCGAGATCGTCTCCATCGAGGGCGAATCCTACCGCGCCAAGGAAGCCAAGGAACGCGCCGAGCGAAAGGTCAAACAGCGCCGCGGAGGAAAATCATGACGAAGCAGAAGCGTCGCAAACCACCCCGGCATGCCTGCCCGCTCTGCGCAGTGCCGCGACTCGGCCGCGGCCTGCCGCTCGTCATGCCGTTCGGCATCCCGACATACTGGTCTCCCGAAACCGCGCTCGCCATCTTCGAGTTCATCGACGACATGCGCGACGTCATGCTCGCCGCCTACTGCACCCAACTCCAGGACGCGGCACGAAAACAGCGGCAAGCCCCCGCCGATCGGGTGGTTATCCCGGACGACGAACTGCCGTTCTGACCGGCGACGCCAAATCAAGACGGCGCCGATGGGGCACCGCCGGCCCAAACGCATCAGCAAAAAACTACGGATTCAGACAAGCGCTAACATTCAGCCAAAGCACATTATTAATCGCCTCATCTTTGTCGCGGTCAAGCATAGTAAGGGTCGCCCCGAAATAGTCGCCGCCACATTTGCTACAGTGACCGATTGAATACACCCCATAAAATGCGCTCGGTTTCCTCTGCGCCTCCGGCAACGTATAAAAGAGTTGAAGATTGTCCCCATCGCTGTAAAAATATTCCTCCGTGGGGGGCTGCCCACAGTGGGGACATTTATCCTCTGTCGGCTCAATTCGGTTGATAATCATGCTTTCCTCCCCAAGGC
>DATEQL010000610.1:0-3862 GCA_035272665.1 Allostellaceae bacterium | reverse complement strand
GCGATCGCCGCCTTTCCGCTCGGGGCCGGTCTCGGCGGCCTGTGGTACGGCCGGTTTCCGGTCACCGCCGGTCCTGGCCTGCTCGCCGCAACCACGGGCGGGGTCGTCATCGGCGGTGCGGTGCTGGCCGCTTTCTCGGGGATCGTGACCGATCCGCTGAAGCGCAGGCTCGGTCTGCACCGGCGGCGGCTGCTCCGACTTCTCGGCGAACTCGAACGGGCGCTGTGCGACGAAGACGGAGCGAGCCTCGCGATGCGTGACCACTACGTCGCTCGGCTGATCGACCTGCTCGATCTCGTCGCCGGCGCATGGCGGCTTTCTCGCGGTTGAGATTGTACGAGCGGCGGCGCTTTGATATAACCACGGCCGTTTTTGAGGGCGGTGCGATGAAAGAAAAGATTCACCCGGACTATCACGAAATCACGGTCGTGATGACCGACGGGAGCTCCTACAAGACGCGCTCGACCTACGGGAAAGCCGGAGACACGCTACGCCTCGACATCGATCCAAAATCGCATCCGGCGTGGACCGGCGGGCAGCACCGCCTGCTCGACACCGGCGGCCAGCTCGCCCGCTTCAACAAGCGCTTCCAGGGGTTTGGGATCAAGTCCTGAGGGTCTGATTAGCCTACCCTTGACCCTTAGCTAGCGCTCACCATCTAAGTCTCGCGCGGTTGCCATCCCGGAACCGCGCACCTAGCGAGTGGCACTTGGCTATGACAGCGGGTGCCGAGATCCATGTTGCTCAAAGGAGGATGTGGTTATGGATCGTTTCGATTTCTCTCCCCTGTTCCGCTCGACGATCGGGTTCGATCGCCTGACGCGATTGGTCGACGCAGCGGCTCGTGTCGATACCGCCGCCCTCGCCTACCCGCCCTACAACATCGAGAAGACCGGTGAAGATGCCTATCGGCTGACGATGGCTGTGGCCGGGTTTTCGCCTGACGAGGTCGATGCCACCGTGCACGAGAACACGCTGCTGGTGACCGGCAAGGCGAAAAAGGAAGAAGACGAGAACGGCCGTTATCTGCACCGTGGCATTGCCCGGCGCGCGTTCGACCGGCGCTTCAGCCTCGCCGACCACATCAAGGTCGTCGGTGCTAGCCTCGTCAACGGCATGCTGCATGTCGATCTCGTGCACGAGGTGCCCGAGGAAGCCAAGCCGCGCAAGATCCAGATCGGCACCGGCAAGCCGCAGATGGTCGAGCAGAAGCAGGCCGCTTAACGGCGCATTCGCCAAACTTCACGAACGACAAACGCCCCCGGTCTCCGGGGGCGTTTTGCGTTGTGGAATAGCCACCAACTCAAATCCAGCCGCGCCATTTGAACCAGGCAACGGGCAGGATCGCACTCAGCGCGATCAGGGCTAGCCCGTAAGGGTAACCCCAGGACCAGTCCAATTCCGGCATGTTTTTAAAGTTCATCCCATACATGCTGGCGATCAGTGTCGGCGGGATGCCGACCACGGAGACGATCGTCAACACCTTGATGATGTTGTTCTGCTCGACATTGATCAGGCCTAGGGTAGCGTCGAGCAGCAGCTGGACCTTGCTGACGATATGCGCGTCGTAGTCGCTGAGTGACAACACGTCCTGACGCACCGTTTCGAGCCGCGCCTTAGTTTCGGGCCGCAGCCAATCGGCAGCGTGGCTCGACACATAGGGAACAATGCGGCCGATCCCGAGCAGGCTGTCGCGGATCTTCGAAGCGAGATCACCGCTGTGGCCGACACGCCGCAATATGATCCTGAGGTCGGCACTTTCGCGCGCCGGAGGGCGTTGCGCGGCGGGTTCGGTGGCCGGGCTGCGGAACAGCCGGTGAGATAGCGCGTCCAGTTCGGCGGCGATATTTTCGAGAATGTCGGCGAGACGGTCGGCAATCGCGTCCATCAGGCCGGCAAAGACCGCAGTGCTGCTCAGCGGGTCGCTTTCGGCTGCGAGGTCCCGATCGGTGAAAGTTTGGAAAAAGCTGAGCTCATGAAACCGCACCGTGATCAACCGCTCAGGGGTCAGAACAAAACCGACCGGCGTCGTTAACGGCTGGTCGTCATCGGCGCGATAGATCAGCGGCGCGCTCAGATAAATCGCGCCGTTCTTATTGCGCAGTCGGCTCGAGCTTTCGATCTCGCTCAGGTCCCCGATATTGGGTACGTCGAGGCCGGTTGTCCGCTCGACAAACGCAACCTCGTTCGGCTCGGGCTCAAGCAGGTCGACCCAGGCGATATTAGCCGGCAGGCTTGCATTAGCGAGGTCGGCAGGCCGTTCGCCTCGCCCCGCGCGGGTGTGATAGAGCGTCAGCATCGGCTGAAGCCTACACCGTCGGCGATCTCGTTTCCCGCAAAGACCTTTTTGACATTCTCAGAGCCCGCCTTGGTCGATCATGAAATCGACGATCCGGTCGACGCCGTTGCCGGTTTTGAGATTGGTGAAGACGAAGGGGCGGTCGCCGCGCATGCGCTTCGCATCGCGCTCCATGACCTCGAGACTGGCGCCGACCATCGGCGCCAGATCGATCTTGTTGACGACGAGAAGGTCCGAGCGGGTGATGCCGGGGCCGCCTTTGCGCGGGATCTTGTCGCCCGCTGCGACGTCGATCACGTAAATCGTCAGATCGGCGAGCTCGGGAGAAAAGGTCGCCGCAAGGTTGTCGCCACCTGATTCGATCAGGATCAGATCGAGACACGGGAACAAGCGGTTCATCTCGGCCACCGCGGCGAGGTTGATCGAGGCGTCCTCGCGGATCGCGGTATGCGGGCACCCGCCGGTCTCGACCCCTCGGATCCGCTCGGGCGGCAGTGCGCCGCTCCTCGTCAGGAATTCGGCATCCTCGCGGGTATAGATGTCGTTGGTGATCGCGGCGATCTCCCAGCGCTCGCGCATCCCTTTGCACAGCCAGTCCATCAGCGCGGTTTTGCCGGACCCGACCGGGCCGCCAATCCCGACCCGCAGCGGGTTACTGCTTCCCCTCTCGGTCATGAGCGGAACAACCTCGTATATTGGATTTCGTGCGCCATCGACGCCAGGTCGACCGCGATCGCCGCGCTGCCGAAGGCCGATGGGTCGCGGGTCAGCACATCGAGCGCGGCGCTGCCGACGACCGGCTCGAGTGCCGCTAGAATGCGCTGGCCGTTGGTCTGACCGACGATGCCGAGACGCAGCCCGGCGGATACCAGATTGGCCGCCATCGCTTGCAGATACGCGGTCAGCGCGCAGCCAAGAGGAATGCCGGCCCGCGCCGTCGCTGCGCCGACAGCGGCGGCATAACACACCGCCTCGTTGCTTGTGCCGAGCATCGTCGCCCAGCGATCGAGAAAGGGATCGGGCCAAGCGGCGCGGCAGATCGCCAGAAAGGCCTCACCTTGAGCCGTGGTCTCGAGCGCCATCTCCGAGGTCGCACGAAAGGCGAGGCCGCGCCGGTTGGCGGTGGCCAATGCTGCGAGATCCTGTACCGACGCCACGCGATGCGCGTCGCGCAACGTGTCGGCATCCATCCGGCCGGCGCCACGGGCAAGGATAGCAGCGATCCAGCGTTGCAGTGTCTCGCGATCGTGCACCGCGCCACGCTCGGCGGCCGCCTCGAGGCCATGCGAATAGCTGAACGCTCCGATCGGAAAGCCGGGCGAGAACCACGCGAGGACGCGATACAGCTCGGCATCAAAGCCTCGCTCCCGCGGTGCGGGAGAGGGGTTTTGTGGGTCATTCATGCGCATGATGGTGAGCGGTGCCGGCATAGGCGCCGAGTTCCGGATCGAAGGGTGCGTCGAGCCGGGTGGTCCGGCCGCCGAGCCCCGAGACCATTTCTGCGATGACGTGATCCTCACGAATGCGCAGCCGGTCGCCGACGACTTGCAGCGGCAGGTGGCG
>DATEQL010000609.1:0-2037 GCA_035272665.1 Allostellaceae bacterium | reverse complement strand
GAGTTCAACGCCGTCGCCGGCTTGGAGGAAGGTTGTTGACGCTCGCCTACGACGAACTCTGCCGCCGCACCCGGGATCGCGACCGCAGTCTGCGCGAAAAGGTGATGTCGCTCGAAGAGGCGGCCGCATTCGTCCCCGACGGCGCCTCGGTCGGCATCGGCGGCAGCACGTTGTCGCGCACGCCGATGGCGATGATCTGGGCATTGATCCGGGCTGGCCGCAAGGATCTCTTGTGCTGCCGCAGCATTACGTCGAGCGAGGGTGAGCTGCTGCTCGCCTCGGGGACGAGCCGGCACATCCTGACCAGCTGGTTCAGCCAGGGGATCGTCTGGGGCGTATCGCGGGTCATGCGCCTCTATACCGAGTCAAACCGCGCGCGCTTCGAGGAATGGAGCCATTTGGCGGTGGGCCTGCGCTTCCGCGCTGGCGCGATGGGTGTACCGTTCTTGCCGATGCGTTCGATGATGGGCTCCGATTTGATCGGGCGACTGCCCGATACGCGGCAGATCGATTGTCCCTTCACCGGCGAGAAGCTGGTGCTGGTTCCGGCGCTCAACCCCGATGTCGCACTGATCCACGTCCAACGCTGCGATGCCTACGGCAACGCGCAGATCGACGGGCTGCCATTCATGGATCTCGATCTTGCGCTGGCAGCAAACCGGGTGATCCTGACCACCGAGCGCATCGTCTCGAACGATCAGATCCGCCGCTCGCCCGATCATACCAAGATCCCGTTCCTCGCCGTCGACGCCGTCGTCGAGGTGCCGTTCGGCTCGGCGCCGCACGAGTGCTACGGCCTCTACGAGCCGCTGTTCAAGCATCTCGACTCCTACGCCGCCCAGATCAGGCAGGACCCCGACCAGGGCTGCAAGGACTACCTCGAGCGCTATTTCTATGGTCCAAAGTCGTGGACCGAGTACCTGAGTTTGCTCGGCCTCGACGAATTGCTCGATGGGAGCCGGCGCGGGAGGAGCATCTATGACGACTGACCCCGCCGCCTGCACCGCGAGCGAGCTTCTCGCGGTGATCAGCGCGCGGCTGCTGCGCGAGGGGCAGGTCGTCTTCGCCGGGGTCGGCATCCCGTTGCTCGCGGCGACTCTGGCGCAGAGGCTGTACGCCCCCGGCCTGACCATCCTCTTCGAGGGTGGAGTGATCGGGGCATTTATCGAGCCGGGTAAATTGCCGCCGTCGACCAACGAACAGCGGTGCACGCGCCGCGCCAATATGGTGCTGGGTAGCACCGAGGTGCTGCTTTTGCTGCAGCGCGGTTATGTCGATGTCGGCTTCATGGGCGGCGCTCAGATCGATCAGTACGGCAATCTCAACAGCTCGTTTATCGGCACACCCGACCGTCCGGCGACGCGTCTGCCGGGGACCGGCGGCGGTAATGACATCGCCAGCCTGACGCAGATGATCGTGGCGATGAAACATGAGAAGCGCCGGTTCGTGAAGCGCGTCGACTTCGTTACCAGCCCCGGGTTCCTGTGGGGCGGCGACACCCGGCGCGAGGCGGGATTGACCGCCGGCGGCATGTTCCGGGTCGTCACCGATCTCGGCCTTTTGGGCTTCGACGAAGGGACAAAGCGAATGAAGCTTTTGGCATTGCACCCTTGTGTCACGGCCGACCAGGTGCAAGAGAAAACGGGCTTTCAGCTGCTGATGGACGCCGATCTGCCGGTCATCGACCCACCGACCGAAAACGAGCTGGCGGTGCTGCGCCATCTCGACCCTGAGCGGCTCTACACAGCCTGAGAGAGCATCGCCGTGACCGTTTTTTCGAACACCTTCGGCCTCGCGATGCGCAATTTCACCACCTATCCGGAGATGCCGGATCCGCAAGCGCTGATTGCTTACTCGGCGAGGGCTGAGATGCTGGGCTTCGACTCGATCTGGGTTTGGGACCACATCTTTCTTGGGGTCGATCCGCCGTTCCCGGTCATCGATTCGCTGACCCTGCTGGCCGCGGTGGCGGCGCGCACCGCGAAGATCAAGCTCGGGACCGGGGTGCTGGTCTTGCCATTACGCAATCCGGTGGTT
>DATEQL010000608.1:0-3630 GCA_035272665.1 Allostellaceae bacterium | reverse complement strand
TGAGGTTTCCGCATCTCGGTAGCCTCGTCTGGTGTCGAACCGACATGGGGTGTGGAAGCTTGCGGCGTAACTGGTGGGGTGGTTGCATTGGCAACACCGAGGCTTAAGGTCAGTGCGGTCAATGCTGCAATGGTTGCGGATTTCTTCATGTGCGATTATCCCCCCGTTTGTGAAAACTTTCGGCGATTGGACCCGTCTGGATTGAGGGCGTAAACATCCTACCGCCCTACTCAAGCGGTTACTTCACCAGTGGGTTGTCTGTCACACCAAAGACTCGTTGCTTAAGCCAGTTGAAGGAGTCACTCGATATTTCTTTTTCATACTGGTGTGAGTCGAGCATCAGGACCGCTTTTGTCTCAGAGATATTCAAGGAGAATTTTCTGCCGTTAACGACATAGCTCGGCACATAGTCAATATATGATGGTGTCCAACCGGCATCGTTTTGCGCAGCCCAGTTTTTTAGCTCAAGTGCCTGTAACGAATTTGCGGCAACAGTCTTGTTCTTAATTGGATAGCCGGGCCTGTAAACGGCCAGTCTGAGATCCTGACTTCCTATAGCGGCCGCTAGGTCTTCGTGGCACCCGGCAAGCAGAAGCAGAAGTGATATTAGTGCTATGCGCATCTCTAGTGTGATGGTGGGGGGTTATAAAGCGGGACTGTGCTGCCTGGAAAATGTGATTGGAGAAATTGAAATAAGGCCAGAGCAAAAGTTCTGCAAGTTTGACCTCCCAATACCGAATAGTTGCCCTTCTGCCACAATAAGGATGCGAAGAGTCCTTCTATTTGGTGGTCCGTTGTAATTGCTCACCCCGGCATGGGTAGCGGCTGGGTGAGCAAGGCGGTGCGGATGGCAGTGAGTACGGCAACTCGGTTGGCCTTGGCGGTGCTGACGACGGAGCGGAAGGCGGCGTAGGTTTCGGCGCCCCATTCGCAGCGGAAACCGTTGGTGACCTTGCGGAAGATCACGCTGGGACGAAGGTTCCTCTCGGACACGTTGTTGGTGTAGGGCACATCGCGGTTGGTGACGAACACGAACAGATGCGCCCGGTTGGCGGCGATGCGCTTGCGCAGCTTGCGTCCCGGCTCGCCGATCGGGACCGCCGCCATGATCCGATCGAGCCGTCGATCCAAATCGGCATGATACTGCGCCAGCGTCGCGTCCTTCAGCGCATCTCGTCGTCGTCCGATGGCGATCGCGCGCAACAGTAGTCGTTTGAACGCGGCACTGAAGGCGCTGTCGCCGCATTCGACGGCGTAGCGCGCATCGCGCAGCAGATGCGCCAGGCACACCTGCCACTGCACCCCGTGGCCGCGCTGGCTGCCCAGCATGTCGGAGACCCAGACCGTCGGCTGGACGGCGCCGAACAAAGCCTGCACGACCGCCTTGCCGCGGCTGGGACGGATCACGTGCAGCACCGCCAGCGTGCCGACAAAGACCCATTCCCACCAGGTCTTCCCGGTCACCCGCGCCGAGGTCTCGTCGGAGCAGACCACCGGGCTTGCCGTCACCGTCTCGCGAATGGCCGCCGCCGCCGCCAGCAGCGGCTCACGCGCCCGCGCCAACATGTTGCTGATCGCGCCTTCGCTGATGGTCAGCGCGAACATCTCGCTCATCAGGGCGGACAGTCGTTCCAGCCCGATCGCGTGGGCGTAGTGCAGATACACGACCAGGGCTACGATCGACTGGCCGAACGGCGAGCCCGGCTCCAGCCCGCTGGGCGCCGCGGCGGTCGCCAGTTCGCCGCAGCATGCGCAACGGCCGCCGAACAGCCTCACCCGCGTCACATCCGGCTTGATCGGCGGCAGTTCGATGCGGTCGTAGACCTGTTGCGGCGTCTGCTGGTCCGCTGGGAAAGCGGCGGCGCAATGCGGGCAGGCATCGAGCGTGGCATCGACGGTGCGGTCCGGGTTCGGCTCCAGCGCGCGGCCGACGCCGGGGCGGCTCTTGCGCGGCGGCTTATCGCCGGCGGGACGATTGGACTTCTGCCCCTTCGAGGGCGGCAGCGAGGAATTGTCGGGGGTCTTCGGCGGCTGCTCGAACCCGGCCAGCCGCTTCTCCAATTCGGCGATCCGCGCCAGCGCCGCTTCCAGCTGCCCGACCAGCGAGAGGATGAGGGCATCCTTCTCCGCGGGGCTCAGCTTGCTCAGGTCGATCTCGGGCGTCACCCCGATGTTGAATCGAGTCGCCCGTCATCGAGTCAACCGCGATCGCGACCAATCAAGCCGCGGCCGGATCAGCGGGTCACCTGCCACCCAGGTGAGCAATTACGGTCCGTTTGGTTGGTCGTGTATACATACATATGATCATATACATCGGCGTCTGCACCGGGAGGTGGAGTGTCGGGATACACTTGCCCATTACAGCCGTTAAGGCCAACGACGCACTGCGTTTGAGAGTCCGACTCGAATCTCAAACCGAACGAGCGAGTCGTCGCGTGAGGAGCAAGACCGAAGCGGCGTAGAGGAAGGCGGTTGCTGAGGCGATGGTAGCCTCGAAATCCTTTGCCAGCCGGCGGTTTCGCCCGAGCCAGGCAAAGAAGCGTTCGACGACCCAGCGGCTGGGATGTACGGCAAAGCCGATTTGTCCGACCTGCTTGCGCACGATCTCGACGATGATCCTGGTCGCGTTTGCCACGCGGTCAGCGGCATAAGCGCTATCGGCGAAGACCCGCTCGACGAATGGCAGCAGCGGTCGTGAAGCCCGCAGCAAATCGATTGCGCCATCCCGATCCTGGACTGAGGCTGCATGAACCTGGAGTATCACTCCTCGGCCATCGGTACCGACCATGACATGACGCTTGCGCCCGTTGATTTTCTTTCCCGCATCATATCCCCGCGGGCCACCGGCCTCGGTGGTCTTGACGCTTTGGCTGTCGATGACCGCCGCACTGGGGCTGGCCTCACGGCCGACACGCTCTCGATCCATCATTACCAAGTGGTGGTTCAGGCTTTCCCAGGTTCCGTCGTCGCGAAAGCGGATGAACCAGCGATAGGCCGTCTGGTGCGGTGGGAAGTGCTCCGGCAGCATGCGCCAGGGACAGCCGCCGCGCAGCACGAAGAAGATTGCGTTCATCAGCTCGCGCATCGGCCAGGACCGATGACGGCCAGTCTCCGCAGGTGGCGGCAGCAGCGGCGCGAGGATCCGCCATTCAGCATCGGTCAGATCGCTGGGATAGCGCAGATCGTCGCGATCATGCTCTGTCCGGGTTTCGCGGGTCCACATCAAAGGCTCCAGGATTGGGGGAGCGCTTAGATTCCATGGAATCTTCGGGATTCAAGCCCTCAGGCCCGTTTCGAGACAGCCTCTCAGAAGAAAATCGCCCGTCGATGAGATCGGTCACAAGCTTAAGGCAAATCGTAAAGCGAGAGCGTCACCTCTTCGCCGTCGAGATCGACCTCGAGCACTCGGTTGACCGGTTCGCCGATAACGGCGAGCTCGTCGAGCGCCGCCTTGAACAGGCGCTGCTGCACCGCGCGGTTGACGGCCGGGATCAGAATGACAAGGCCGGCATGAAGCGGCTGCGCCGCATAGAGCCGCCGGAAATCGCTCGCGTTGTTGGTGACGAGAACAAAATCTCCGTCCCCGGCGTAGCGCAGGACATTCCAATCCTTCCATCCTGCTCGGCCGAC
>DATEQL010000607.1:0-5255 GCA_035272665.1 Allostellaceae bacterium | reverse complement strand
GGACCGAGGTGTCGGCCGGTCAGCGCAGCCGCGCCGCTACCGCCGGTAGGCTGGCGATGTCGATGCCGTGGCGGGCGGCTTCAGCGACGAGGGAAAGCGGATCGGCGCCCTCGCGCATCCGGGCGAGCGCCCACAGGAGCGCCGAGCGGGTGCCGCTTCGGCAGTGGGCGACGACCGGTGCCGGTGCATCGCGCAGGGTCGCGGCAAACGCGTCGACATCGGCCCGCGACAATGTCGCAGCGGTGATCGGGATATGATGATAGGCGAGCCCCTGCGCTTCGGCGATGCGCCTTGCCTCGGCAGCCGGGAGCTGCCCTTGGTCTTCGCCGTCGGGACGGTTGTTGACGATCGTGCGCACACCCGCACGCGCCAGCGCCTCGATGTCCGGTCCATCGAGCCGGCCGGTGACGCTCAGCCCGGGCCCCAAGGAAACAAGCTGGGGTGCCATCGTGCTCCTCCACGGTTTCCTAGCGGCAGATTCGCAGCCCGGGACGCCACCGTCACCAGAAAAATCAGGCGGCAAACTGGGGCGGCCGCTGCACCAGGTCGCTGGCGCGGATCCAGAACCGCTCGAGCCGGCGGAGGGTGACGCCGACGGCCTGAAGATCGTCCATGTTGACCGTCGCCTGCGACAGCAGCTCGAGATGACGCTCAAGCATCACACTCACCCGGTCGCGCAGCTTCGTTCCCTTTTCGGTCAGACGAACGCGAATCGAGCGGCGGTCGTGCAGCGAGCGCTCCTGCACGAGATAGCCGTTTTCGACCATCTTCTTGACGTTGTAGGAGACGTTCGAGCCGAGATAGCAGCCGCGCAGCGTCAGTTCGCCGACGGTCATTTCGGCGTCTCCGATGTTGAACAACATCATTCCCTGGACGTTGTTGATGTCGTGGATCCCGAGCCCTTCGAGCTCGAGCTTCACCACCTCCAGGAAGTGACGGTGTAGGCGTTCGATCAGAGAAATTACTTCGAGATACGCGTTGGTCATCCGAACCTCGTGTGGCGGCGATCGGACACAGATTAGCGCCGGTTTGTAAATTTATCGTTTCAAATTTTAACCTCGGGCTTGCGAATGAAGCGATAGATTGCCGAAAAGTCGAGTCCGCCGGCGCCTTCGTCGACAAAGAGCTGGAAGAGGTTGGCCGCCGCCGCACCGAGTGGCGTCGCTACGGCGCTCGCACCCGCCGCCTGTTGCGCAAGTCGAAGATCCTTCAGCATCATCGCCGCGGTGAACCCCGGCGCATAATCGCGATTGGCTGGCGAGCCCGGGACCGGACCGGGTACCGGGCAATAGCTCGTCAGCGCCCAGCACTGGCCGGAGGATTTGGCGCTGATCTCGAACAACGTCTGCGGCTCGAGCCCGAGCCGCTCGGCGAGCGAGAACGCCTCGCATACCGCGATCATCGAAGCACCGAGGATCATGTTATTGCAGATCTTCGCCGCCTGGCCGTTGCCGGCGGGTCCAGCATGGACGATCGTCCGTCCCATGGCCGCCAACACCGGCCGGCCGCGCTCGAAGCCTTCCGCTGCACCGCCGACCATGAAGGTCAGGCTCGCCGTTTCCGCTCCGATCACACCCCCCGAAACCGGCGCATCGAGCATGTCAAACCGGGCGTCGGCCGCGGCTCTTGCGACCGCGCGGGCGGTCTCGACATCGATCGTCGAGCAGTCGATCAACAGCGCACCCCTTCGGGCGTGGGCGAGCACCCCGCCGTCCCCGAGGTAGACCGAACGCACCCCGGTCCCGGCCGGCAGCATCGTGATCACCATCTCGCCCGCCCCGGCGGCCTCGGCCGCCGTCGCTGCGGCCCGACCGCCTTTCGCCGCCAAGACGTCGGCTCTCCCCTCGACGATATCGAAACCGCTCACCAGATGCCCGGCCCTGACGAGATTGGCCGCCATCGGCGCTCCCATGTTGCCGAGACCGATAAACCCGATCGTCGCCATCTTGGGTTTCCTCCTGTTCCCGCGCCTCAGCCCAAGCGGAGTTCGCGATCGCCGATCGGCGCGAAATAAGCATCGACCACGCTGTCGCTCACTTCGCCAAGCGTGGCCGGCTGCCAGCAGGGCTTTTGATCCTTGTCAATCAGCATCGCGCGTACCCCTTCGTAAAAGTCGTGCGCCGCCATCAAGTGCTGGGTCAACCGGTATTCGAGCACGAGTGCGGCGCTGAGATCGTAATCCCGCCCGACCGTGAGCTGGCGCAGCGTGATCTTGATGCTGGTCGGTGATTTGGTCAGCAAGCCCGCCCGCGTCTCCGCCGCCCACTCCGACTGCGCGCCGCCCGCCGCCTCCTCGGCGAGCCGATCGAGGATCGCCTCGACACTGCCGCCGGCAAAGCACCGGTCGATAGCCGGCCGCAATGCTCGGAGCGGCGCGGGCCCGGGATCTATCGTGAAGCGGGCGACCACCGCATCGATCTGGCCACGCTCGCTCCCCGTCTCCCAGGCGACCCGACAGAGTGCCTCGACCAACTCCGCGACCCCCTCATGCGGCACGACGTGGGTGGCAAAGCCGCAATAGAGCGTGTCGGCCGCGCTTAAACGGGCGCCGGTCAGGCCGAGATAGCGGCCGACGTGACCGGGGCAGCGGTTCAGAAAGCGCGTTGCCCCGACATCGGGAAAGAGACCGATCGCGGTCTCCGGCATAGCGAAGAGCGTTCGCTCGGTGGCGACGCGATAGGCGCCGTTGACCGAGATCCCGGCGCCGCCCCCCATCGTGATCCCGTCGATGATCGCGACGTAGGGCTTGGGAAAGCGATGGATGCGGCGAATCAGCTCGTACTCTTCGCGAAAGAAGACGGCCGGCAGATCGGGATCGCCGCTGATCCCGCGCCCCGCCTCGTAGACCGCGCGCACGTCGCCGCCGGCACAGAAGGCGCGCTCGCCGGCGCCGCGCACGACCACAGCATGGATCGACGGGTCCGCGGCCCAGGCGCGCAATGCCGGATCAAAGCGGCGATAGTTGTCGAGGGTCAGCGCGTTGAGCGCCTGCGGCCGGTTGATGATCAGCGTGGCAAGGCTGCCCTCGCGGCGGAATAGGATCTCGTCGCTGTGGCTCATCGCATCACGAGCCGAGCAGGCGGCGGGCGATGATCACCCGCATGATCTCGTTCGTGCCTTCAAGGATCTGGTGCACGCGCACATCGCGCAGATAGCGCTCAATCGGAAAATCCTTCAGATAGCCGTAGCCGCCGAAGAGCTGCAGCGCCTCGTTGCAGGTATGGAACCCGGCATCGGTCGCCAAGCGCTTGGCCATCGCGCAGTGCATCGTCGCTTCTGCGTCGCCCTGATCGAGGCTCGCCGCCCCGCGCCGCACCATCAGCCGTGCCGCGTCGAGCTCGGTCGCCATGTCGGCAAGCTTGAACTGCAACGCCTGGAAATCGGCGAGAGGCCGGCCGAACTGGCGGCGTTCGAGCAGGTGGTCGCGCGCCGCTTCGAGGCAAGCGCGGGCGCCGCCGAGCGAGCAGGCCGAGATATTGAGGCGGCCGCCGTCGAGCCCCATCATCGCAATCTTGAAGCCGTCGCCTTCCGCGCCGAGCCGGTTGGCGACCGGCACGCGGCAATCCTCGAAGATCACCATCGCCGTCGGCTGGCTGTTCCAGCCGAGCTTCTTCTCCTGCTTGCCGAACGACAGGCCGGGGGTGCCTTTTTCGACGACGAGGCAGGAGATGCCCTTCGGCCCGGCCCCCCCGGTCCGCACCATCGTCACATAGATGTCGCTGACCCCGCCGCCCGAGATGAACGCCTTGGTCCCATTCAGCACGTAGTCCTCGCCGTCCCGCACCGCGCGGGTCACGAGGGCCGCCGCATCCGAGCCGCTGCCCGGCTCTGTCAGGCAGTAGCTGGCGAGATGCGCCATGTCCATCAGCTCGGGGAGAAATCGGGCCCGCTGCTCGCGCTTGCCGAAGCGGTCGATCATCCACGCCGCCATGTTGTGGATCGAGAGAAAGGCGGCGGTCGAGACGCAGGCCGCGGCGAGCTCCTCGAAGATGATCGTGGCATCGACCCGAGCGAGCCCGCTGCCGCCGAATTCTTCGCCGACATAGATGCCGGCAAAGCCGAGAGCGGCCGCCCGGCGCAGCGCCTCTATCGGGAATTCGGCCCGCGCGTCCCAGCCCGCGGCTTCCGGCAGCCATTCATCGCGGGCGAATGCCCGTGCCGTCTCCTGGAACGCTCGCTGCTCGTCCGAAAGCTCGAAATCCATGGCACGAGATATAGGCGTTGCGCCCCGAAACGGCGACCGCCCGCAACTCTCGTTGCGGGCGGTCTTTCCGGCTGTTCGGACGAAGTTAGGCGTGAGCGTGATAATAGGTGTTGCGCAGCACCCTGCCGGGCAATGCCCCGGTGTGCTTGCCGTTTTCCATCAGCACTTGGCCGTTGACAATCGTCGCCATAATACCGGCCGCCGGCTCCTTCACGCGCCAGCCGCCCGCCGGGAAGTCGTGGACGACGCTTTCCGGCAACGGACGAACGGTGTCGGGATCGAAGATCACGATATCGGCCGCCATGCCCGGGCGCAGCAGCCCGCGGTCGTAGAGGCCGAGCGCAGAAGCGGAATCAAAGGTCAGCCGCCGCACCGCCTGTTCGATCGTCATGACGTGCTTCTCGCGCACCCATTCGCTGAGAAGCCGCGTGCTGTAGCCGTAGCCGCCGTGGAACTGGACATGCGCCCCGCCGTCGGACAGCCCGACGATGGCATTCGGATAGGTCAGGATCTTGGCCATCGCTTCGTCGTCGACGTTGTTCTCGGCCATCATAAAGCCGGTGTCCAAATTCTCTTCGACCACGAGATCCAAGAAGGCTTCGATGATCCCCTTGCCCTGCTCGTTGGCAATCTGGTGGATCGTCTTGCCTTTAAGGCCCTGGTTCTTCTCCAGCACCGGGGTCTCGACCCACATGTAGTCGTACCATTTGCGGGAGTACCCGGCGGCGGGGACCTCGACCTTGAATTCGACGACCTCGTCGTGCAGCTTTTGCCGGATCGCCGGATCTGCGTAGGCCTGCAATTTCTCTTCGTCCGAGGACAACAGGATCGGGTGCCAGGTCGGCGCGCCGCGGAAGGTCTGGCAGTTGCGCATCGTGAAGCTCTGCGTCGTGCGGTTCGGGCTGCACAACGGATAGGCGCGAATCCCGGCCTTCGAGGTCTCCTCGACGCGCGCCATATGCTTTTTCCAGAGATCAGGCTCGCGCACCGTCTGCCCGAGATTATTGTAGATCACGGTGCGGCCGGTCGCCTCCGAAAGGCGAGCCATCAA
>DATEQL010000606.1:0-6580 GCA_035272665.1 Allostellaceae bacterium | reverse complement strand
GGCGACCTCAAACGTCTTGTCGTGCGAGCCATACTCCTCGGCTTGCTGTGCCATCAACCCAACGTTCGGCACAGAGCCCATCGTCTTCGGGTCGAAGGCGCCATGCGCCTTGCAGTCCTCGATGACGGCCTGGAACAGCGTCGAATAGCAACGATCGGGGATCGCGGCGATGACGTCGTGCAGCTTGCCGTCAGCGCCCCACATGCGTCCGGATTCGCGAATCATCGCCGGCATCGCTGCATCGATGATCACGTCGCTCGGCACGTGCAGGTTGGTGATGCCTCGATCGGAATTGACCATGGCGAGGCCAGGCTGCTTCGCGTAGGTGGCCTGGATATCGGCCTTGATGGCCGCCTTTTCAGCCTCCGGCAACGTCTCGATCCGGGTCAGCATGTCGGCCACGCCGTTGTCGGGATCGACGCCCAAGGGCGTCAGCGTGGCGCCATGCTTCTCGAACACATCGGCGAAGAACACCGAAACGCAATGACCGAAGATGATGGGATCGGAGATCTTCATCATGGTCGTCTTGACGTGCAGCGAGAATAGGATGCCGTCCTTCTTCGCGGCGTCGATCTGCGCGGCGAAGAAGGCGCGCAACGCCTTACGGTTCATCACCGACGCGTCGATGATCTCGCCGGTCTGAAGCGGCGTCTTCGCCTTCAGCACCGTGACCGCGCCATCGCTGCCTACCAACTCGATACGGGCATTGGTCGGCGCCGCAATGGTCGTCGCGACCTCCGAACCGTAGAAATCGCCGCCCGACATGTCCGCCACACGCGATTTCGAGTCCTTGGTCCAGGCGCCCATCTTATGCGGATTGTTGCGTGCGTACTGCTTCACGGCGCCGGCGGCGCGGCGGTCGGAATTCCCCTCGCGCAGCACCGGATTGACGGCGCTGCCGAGCACCTTGCCATAGCGGGCGCGGATTTCCTTATCCGCTGGCGTCGCGTCGCTGTCCGGATAGTCCGGCACGTCGTAACCCTTGCTCTGCAACTCGTTGATCGCAGCCTTCAGCTGCGGGATCGAGGCGGAGATGTTGGGCAGCTTGATGATGTTGGCCTCGGGGCGCATCGCAAGTTGGCCAAGTTCGGCGAGCTCGTCGTTAATCTTTTGCGCTGGCGTCAGTTTGTCAGGGAAGTTGGCGATGATGCGGCCAGTCAGCGAAATGTCCTTCAGCTTCATCTTCACGCCGGCCGCCCCGACGAAGGCTTCGACGATCGGCAGAAGAGAAAACGTAGCAAGCGCAGGTGCTTCATCAACCTTCGTCCAAACGATTTCGAGATCTGACATGCTTGCACCTCCGCGCGCCGTTTTCGTTTCGGCTGAGTTGATCTATGGACAATTATTGCCTGTCTTGTCGCACTGACGTGAGGGCGTCGCGGCTCTCCATGCCGAGGTCGTAGTATTTCAGGTCGACTTCGAGATACGGCTAGATCAGCTTGCTCCACATGATCCGAGCCATCTCGTCGCCGTCGAGTTCAACGACGGGCTTGGCCACTTTGATCTTTGCCATCGATTTCTTTCCTCGTATGCCGAAAGGGGTGCCGAC
The DNA here is from genome assembly GCA_035272665.1 of Allostellaceae bacterium. Lineage (GTDB taxonomy): Bacteria > Pseudomonadota > Alphaproteobacteria > ATCC43930 > CGMCC-115725 > AP-15. Next base: position 5,031 of record DATEQL010000606.1, on the reverse strand, counting down.
CGCGATTCACGGGCGCGAGGATAAGGGCCGCCGAACGAGGAGACAAGCTGCCGTTCAGAGCTGCTCGACATCGGTTTCCCGCGATGCTGCCGGCTCTTCCGACAAAGCCGCCATCAAGGCCGATACACTCGGCACGACGTGCAGCAGTCGGCGGGTTTCCGGGCGGGCAAAGCCTTGGACGACGATGTGGTCGAGGAGAGTGCGCAACGGCGCCCAGTAGCCGCCGACATCGACGAGCAGGATCGGCTTGTCGTGCAGCGCGAGCTGTTTCCAGCTGAGGATCTCGAACATCTCGTCGAGCGTTCCGATGCCACCCGGCAAGATCGCGAAGGCGTCAGCCTTTTCAGCCATCTGCCGCTTGCGGTCGTGCATATTGTCGACGACGACGAGCTCGGTAACGCCGAGATGGGCCACTTCGGCCTCGCGAAGACGCCTCGGGATAATGCCAATCACCTTTCCCCCTGCGCTCAGCACGGCATCGGCCAGCAGCCCCATCAATCCGACCCGTCCGCCGCCAAAGACCAGCTCGATCCCGGCCTCGGCCAGACACGCTCCGAGCTCGCTGGCGGCTTCCCGAAACTGCGCCTCGACCGCACCGGACGAGCCGCAATAGACGCACAGCCTTCGGATATTGCTCATCGCCAACCAACCTCCTGCCGAGGGTGTGAAGATTGCAACCCGCTGCGCCGAAGCATAGAGTTGCCGTGTGGCAATCTGACGAATTTTCGCGAGGGTCGGTGCGGTACGGCGTTTTGATCGGATCGGCCATGGCGGTTCTCTTGCTGGTCGCCGCAGGCGCTGTCGTTTTTCGCGGCGATGGCACGCATCGGAGTGATCTGCCGAAGCCCAAGGAGGCCCCCGCTCCGCCGAGCGAGCCCGCGTTCGCGCTGGCCAAGCCGACCGAGCCCAGCCCGGTCGCTCAGCCGCCTGCCCCCGTCCCGCCGAGCTTCGACGTGGTCAAGGTCGGTCCCACCGGAACGGCGGTCATCGCCGGCCGCGCCGAGCCCGGGGCCAAGGTGATCGTGCGCGACGGAGACAAGGCGATCGGCGAGGTTACCGCCGACCGGCGTGGGGAATGGGTATTGATCCCGGCCCAGCCGATCGGTCCGGGCGACAGGCTGCTCTCCGCCGAGGCCTCGAACCCGGGGACCGGCGCGACGGTAAAGTCGGAAGAGACGGTGGCGTTGTCGATTAGCCCGACGGTGCCGGCCGGCCGCGCGGGCGAGACGACGCTCGCCGTCGTCTTGCCGCATGACGGCGGGGGCGGCACGCGGGTATTGCAGCTGCCGGAGAGTGCCTCGCCCGGGAAGCCGAACTCCTTGTCGATGGACACCGCCGAATACGATCCGCAAGGTCGGGTCGTGCTGTCCGGCCGTGCCGCGCCGGGCGCGACCATCCAAATCTATCTCGGCAACGAGCCGCTCGCCACCGTGACGGCCGACGCTACGGGGGCTTGGTCGGCGACTTCATCGCGAGCGGTTCCTCCGGGACAACTCGAGCTACGTCTCGACCAGCTGGCTTCCGGCGGGCGGGTCGCCCAGCGCGTCGCTCTACCCTTCACGCAAGGGGGTGCGGTGGAGCCCGCGCCGGGGCAAAGCTATGTCGTTCAGCGCGGCAACAATCTCTGGCGGATCGCCCAGCGCGCCTATGGTGCGGGCACGCGCTATGTGGTCATCTACTCGGCCAATCCCGACCAGATCCGCAGCCCCGACAAGATCTATCCCGGTCAGATCTTCAAGATTCCCAAGTCGTAATTCGGCCGGCCCCCTCCCTAATCCTCACCCGCTTGTGGGGGGGGAGGGGTGGGGGTGACGCTAATGCATCGGGATGCGCACCGGCATCGAGCGCATGCCGTGAATAAAGTTCGAGTAGGTGCGGCGCGGCGGCGCCAAGACCTCGATGACGGGATGGCGCGGCAGCAATTCCTCCCAAAGGATGCGCAACTGCAATTCGGCCAGCCGGTTGCCGACGCAGCGATGGATGCCAAAGCCAAACGATAGGTGCTGGCGCGGCCGTGGCCGGTCAATGATGAAATTGTCGGGGTCCTCGATCGCGTCGGGATCCCGGTTGCCCGAGACGTACCACATGACGACCTTGTCGCCGGCGCGGATCTGCCGGCCGCCGAGCTCGGCGTCCTGCGTCGCGGTGCGTCGCATGTGAATGACTGGGGTCACATAACGGATGATTTCCGGCACCAGCTTTTCGATCAGCGCCGGATCGTCGCGCAATTTTTGATATTCGCGCGGATGCTGGCTCAGCGCGTAGAGGCCGCCGGTCATCGAGTTGCGCGTCGTGTCGTTGCCGCCAACGATCAGCAAGGTCAGATTGCCCATGAATTCGCGCAACGGCATGTCCTGCGTCGCCCGGCCATGCGCGAGCATCGACAACAAATCGAATTTCGGCGGTTGCTTGGCGCGCTCGTTGTAGAGCTCGGCCATCCGCTCGGCCATTTTCTTTACTTCGTCGAACTTCTCCTGTTCCGAATGCACCGGCGCCACCGGGTCGCGGACGTTGCAGATCGCGACGTCGGACCAATAGGTCAGTTTTCGCCGCTCCTCCCAGGGGAAGTCGAACAGGGTCGCAAGCATCATCGTCGTCAATTCGATCGACACGCGCTCGACCCAGTCGAATGTCTCGTTGCGCGGGAGGCCATCGAGCACTCGGATCGTCCGCTCGCGGATCGTCGCTTCCATCTCGGCAAGGTTCGCCGGAGCCACGATCGGGCTGACCACCTTGCGCTGCTCGTCGTGCTTGGGCGGGTCCATGCGGATAAAGCTCTCGCGCTCCAGCCCCACCGGCTGGTCTTCGACCGCGATGCCGCCGAGCTCGGACGAATAGATCTGGTGGTTCACCTCGACCTGCATGATGTCCTTGTATTTGGATAAGGACCAATAGGGGCCGTAGCGGCTCTCCCGGCACCAATGCACCGGCGCCTCGCGGCGCAGCCGCTCGAAATAGGGGTACCAGGTGTCGTCCTGATAGAGCTGCGGGTCGCTGACATCGATCGCCTCGAGCGGGATCGAATCGGCGTCATGGAGTTGGGTGTTCATCGCTCCTGCTCCCGTTCTCTCAATGTTGCCCCTGCGGCATGCGGACGATCAATCCACCGAGCTCCTCGCGCATCGCAATCTGGCACGACAGGCGCGAATTGAACTTCGCCTCGGCGGCAAAGCTCAGCATGCTCGCTTCCTGCGACCCGGGCACCGGGGGGCCGGTCTTGTCGAGCCAAGCCGGATCGACATAGACGTGGCAGGTTGCGCAGGCGCACTCGCCGCCGCAGTCCGCGTCGATTCCGGGCACGTTGTTGTTGACCGCACCGCGCATCACCGAGAGGCCGATCGGCACCTCTACGACATGCGCAGTGTCATTGTATTCGATATAGGTGACCTTAGGCATCGTGGCCCCTTTAAAGCGGGTCCCAGGAAAACGCGTCGCCCGAGCGGTCGAGCGGCATGAACGAAGGCTTGAGCGCCGGAAGTGCCAGCTCGGCGATCGCCTCCGGGGTCCACCCGGTAGCGCTGTGCAGGCTGCGGATCGGCCGCGGCGAGCTGAACAGGTAGATCTCGTTCATCCGGGTCCCGAAGACCTGACCCGTCACCTCCCGCGCCGCGTCGGAGGCGAGAAACACCGCCATCGGCGCGTTCTTGTCGGGTGTCATCTGCTGGATCTTCGCGACCCGCGCCCGTTCTTCCTCGGTGCGGGCCGGGATCGATTGGGTCATCCGGCTCCACGCCCAGGGCGACAGGCAGTTCGAGCGCACATTGAACCGCTTCATGTCGATCGCGATCGCCTTCGAGAGCGCGGTGATGCCGAGCTTCGCCGAGGCGTAGTTCGCCTGGCCCATATTGCCGATCAGCCCCGAGGTGCTGGTGATGTGGACAAAGGCGCCGTTTTCCTGCTTGCGGAATTGATCGGCGGCGGCGCGGCTGACGAAGAAGCTGCCGTTCAGATGGACCGAGATCACCGTCAGCCAGTCCTCGGGTGTCATCCGGTGGAAGATCTGGTCGCGCAGCACGCCGGCATTGTTGACGACGATGTCGAGCCCGCCGAAACGGTCGAGGGCGGTCTGCACGATCCTTTGCGCCGAGCTCCATTCGGCAACAGAGTCGGTGCTGATCGCGGCGGCGCCGCCGGCGTCCTCGATCAGCCGCTTGGTCTCCTCGGCCGGGGTCGCCGAACGGCCTTCGCCGGCGAGCGAAGCGCCGATGTCGTTGATCACCACCTTGGCGCCGGCGCGCGCCATCGCCATCGCGATCTCCCGGCCGATGCCGCCGCCCGCACCGGTCACGACCGCGATCTTGCCGTCAAGCATCGCCGCCATGAAGCGCTCCTCTGTTGCGATCCGATCAAACGACGAAGCCCGAGCCCGGGTCAACCTGCTTGACTTGGAGCTCGCGCCGGGGCTGCCGTTTGCTTCCCAGACACAGGGCCAGACACAGGGCCAGACACTAGGCCAGACACTAGGAGAGTGCCATGATCGTCATCCGGGCGCTCGACGGGACCGACGTGCACATCGACGAGAGCGCGGTGTGGTGATCCTCGGTGACCTTCACCAAGCGGTGAATGAGGATCTCGCGACCGCAGAGCGGGTGCTGAACTCCCACGGCGCCCATGTATGAATGAAGCTGGCATGCCGGCGTTGACCGGAGGCAGAGTGTGCCCGGTATCCCAGCTCGATCAGAGGAGATCCCCCTATGCCCGACACGCCGACCTTTGGACGCTATCCCGAGATCCCCTATGACGAGATGACGCCGGGGCAGCAGGAAGGCTATCGCTCTCTGATCGAGATCCGCGGCGGGGTCGGCGGGCCGAGCAAGATCTGGGTGCACAATCCCAAGCTGGCGAAGGCCGCGAGACCCCTCGGGGCATATTTCCGCACCGGCTACTCGCTCAGCGAGCGCGAGCGCGAGATCGCCGTCGTCATCATCAACAGCAAGTGGCATTCGATTTACCCGACCAATGCGCACGAGCGCGCCGCCGAGGCGGCGGGGCTCCCGCCCGACAAGGTCGAGGCGTTGCTGTCGGGGCTGC
>DATEQL010000605.1:0-3752 GCA_035272665.1 Allostellaceae bacterium | reverse complement strand
GGAGAGCTGCGGCGACGGAAACACTTCATCAAGGTATTCCATGATCACCGACGAGTCGATGATCGGCGTCCCGTCATGAACCAATGTCGGCACGACCCCGTTTGGATTGAGCTCGAGATATTCGGGTCTGAGTTGATCGCCAGCGAAGAGCTTCAGTCGGTGCTCCCTGAATGACAGCCCCTTTTCTGCGAGCGTGAGCCGTACCTTCTGGCTGCATGTCGATTGAGGCGCGTCGTACAGCTCGATTGCGGACATCGTGACGGCTCCTTCAAGCTCCAGCAGCAGCATCTATGCGAGGGCGCGCTTCGCCCCGAGACATGGGCGAGATCGGTGCCGCATAGTGATCGGTTCGGTCAACCTGCCAAAGCGGCGAGGCGCTTTTCGATCCACTCGGGCGAGACATCCGGCAAGGTAGCGAGTTCGGAGCGCGCCTCCGCCCTCGTCTGCATGATGCACGGGACCACCGCGGGCGCCTCGCCGTCGTCTGGCTGGCAAGCAAATTCGAGGCGGATACCGTTCGGGTCATAAAAGTAGATGCCGAGCAGTCCGGGGAGCTGTGGGATCGGCCCAATATAGTCGATACGCCGCGATACCAGCCGCGCCTCGACCTCGCGGAAGCGCTCCGCCGTGACGACGAAAGCGCAATGCTGCATGGCACCGATCGCGTTGCGGTTGCTGGCGGGTTCCTTGCCTTTCGGGATCTCGAAGAAGGCCAGCAGGCTGTCATTACCCATATCAAAGAAGTAATGGCGTACCCGCTCATAGGGTGGGTTGCCACGATTGCCGGAGCCGGTCCCGAGACCGGGCGGCACCTTCATGGCATGGACGAGCGGCATGCCCAGTATGTCGACATAGAAGTCGATCGTCGCCTTCATGTCGTCGGTGCACAGCGCGAGGTGATGGACGCCTCGTGGAGTGGGTGACGGGTGTGGACATGGAAATTGTTCCTGCATCGCGTTTCCTCGGTTTGGCTAGTGCCTCGTTGCGTAGATTAGCAAATATCCCAGTTGGCGCCGTCAGACTGACGCGTGGTCCGTCGAGGTCGTCGGTTGCGCATGGGCCGCCCGCGCGTGCGCGTTGAGCGTGTCGGTGTGGTCCAGTGCTCGTGCATGCGGCCCCAAGGGTCAGTAATCAAAGATGTCGCTGCCGATCTGGTGGCGACCGATGCCCGACACATGGGCGCAGCCCTTCACCTTCAGATAGTAATGGCCAATCATCACGATGTCCGTGTCCTGGACCTCGAACGATAGGTGATTGAGGCCGTTCTTTTTGCCTTGATGGCGGGTCAGGCGTCGATCGCCATCCCCAAGCCCGGGGAGGGCGCGGTAGTACGTCAGGGACGGGGCTGCGGTGACGAAGGCTGCGTCTGCCCTCCGAAGACGGTCACCAGCAGGTTTTCCAGCATCTTGAACACGCCTTCGACCCCGAAGCCGGCCAGGAAGGATAGGGCGGAGGCGGATAGCGCTACACCGCCCCCGCTGAGTGGCGCACCGGCGGCTCCGGTGCCCGACGGGGTCAGGAACAGGCCTATACAAGCTCCCGTGATGATGCCGAGCACCAGCTGGACCGGGGTCATACGGCGGTCGCGAGGCGAGAGCCGACTCGTGCGGATCTTCTGGTTCACGTTCAACATCACGGCCGTGGCGGCGCCGAGGAACCCGTACATCATCGGCAGGACGTAGTTACCAAGGACGGCCAGCAGGTTCGCGGACCACTGCTCTTTCCGTTCGGCCGTCTCGGTCGGGACGGCGCGCTCCATCCACGCGGCGGTGCGTGGCAGCCAGAGCCAGTAGGACGTCCACTCGTCGAGCGCTTGGTCGGCGGCCATGCGCTTTGTCGCGAGCGCGTCCGCCGCCTTGCATGCCCGGTCGAGGCGGGCCGCGGCGTCGCCTCGCGGGACCTCTGGCGGTGCTTTGCGGTCCGCGTCGCACCGGGCGACAAGGCTGGACTCTTCCTCCAGCCACGCCTCCGAGGGTGCGCCGTGGGTGGCAGTGCCATGGCCGACGGACGCGCCCATGCCCTCGACCGCGTCGAACGCAGCGGTAATCTCGGCCCGCTGCGTATCGAGCTGCTCGATCCGTAAGAGGACGAGCCTGCCGTAGGCGACATCCCAGGACAGCAGACTGGTGAGAATGAGGCCGATGAGCATCCCCCGGAGCAGCCACCGGATCCACCATCGGAATTGCTTCGCCGGTTGTACGAGGTTTGGATAGGCTCTGCGGGCGAGCTCGCTCTTTCCGCGCCTTCCGGGGATGTAGAGGAGCGTGTAAGCGATGGTCAGCCCGGTGGCCGGCGCAGCAAGCTCGTTCAGTTTGTCCCGCGCCTTGAAGAGGGTGGCCGCTTGCTCCGAGGCATGCCCTTGATCGCTCCCGGGTGGCCATCGGATACGGCACACCGCGTCGATCAGGTTCACCTTCGTCCCAGCCGCGGCTGAGACGTCGAGCTCCACCGTTCGGATGCTGCGGTCGGACCGGCCGGAAAGATAGTCGATCAGGAGGTAGACCTCGTCGAGGTCACGCTGGATCAGCTCGTCGACGAGAGGCGACATCTCGCCGGGCGACTTGGCCCTGTCGTCACGCGTAAGAATCTGATCGTCCACCGGTCCGACTCCGCGATCACGGAAAGGTGCATCAAAATTGCCCGGATGCCCGGGGTGCTAAGGTAAACGATCCGTTATTTGGGTCGCCCCGACAACGAAAATTCGGCGCAAGCGCTCTAGGCGGGCGAAGCGGCGATTATCGTGTCTGTCGCCTCAGCAGGAGCGGCATGGCAGACACGACGGTGCTGCCGATCGAACTCGCCGAGCGCTTCGGTGCAGTCCAGGATAGTACCGGCGCTCGGCGGGTGCTGCTCGCTTTGGCCTCTTCCTCAGCCTTCGCGTTCGAAAAGACCTACAAACGCGACGACCGGTGATTCCCGCGGCGGGGAGACGCCCACAATGCTGCAAGGTCTGCGAGGTCGCTTATGTTTTTTGTGTTTCTGCGCGATCGAGAACCGCGTTGAGCAGCACGTTGCAGCCGGCGGTCAGGTCCTCGGGCTTGGCGTCCTCGATCTCGTTGTGGCTGATCCCGCCGACGCAGGGCACGAAGACCATCGCGGCCGGGGCGACGCGCGCCATATAGACCGCGTCGTGCCCGGCGCCGCTGATGATGTCCTGGTGCGGGTAGCCCTGCGCCGCGGCCGCTTGGCGCACCGCGGCGACGAGATCGGGATGGAACGGGGTCGGCGGGAAGTACCAGAACTCCTTGACCTCAACCTCGAGACCGATCGCCAAGGCGGTGCCCTCGCAGGCCTGTCGCAGGTCGCGGTCCATCAGGCTCAGCACCGCGTCCTCAGGGTGGCGGAAGTCGACGGTGAAGAACACGCGGCCGGGGATCGTGTTGCGCGAGTTCGGGCTGACCTGCACAAAGCCGACCGTGGCGCAGGCGTAGGGTGCGTGGGCATGGCCGATGCGGTTGACGGCGTCGATCATCCGCGCCGCACCGACCAGCGCGTCGCGCCGCCGCGGCATCGGCGTCGGCCCGGCATGCGCCTCCTGGCCGGTCACGGTGACCTCGTACCAGCGCTGGCCTTGGGCGCCGGTCACGACGCCAATCGGCTTGCCGGCCATTTCGAGGATCGGCCCCTGCTCGATATGCGCCTCGAAATAGGCGGCGACCGGCCGACCGCCGGCCGGCTCCGGACCGGCAAAGCCGATCCGCGCGAGCTCGGCGCCGAGGGTGACGCCGGTCAGGTTGTCGGGGCGCGCCAGA
>DATEQL010000604.1:0-13868 GCA_035272665.1 Allostellaceae bacterium | reverse complement strand
TCGGGTTTTCGCAGCTGGCCATCACAGGTGTGGGCTGCCGTCTGCCGGGCGCGAACAACGAAACCGAATTCTGGCATCTGCTGGATGAGGGGCGCTGCACCGTGGGGGCGCTGCCGGAGGGACGCTGGCGGCCCGAGCGTTATTTCCATCCGCGTACCGGCGAGCCCGGGTTCAGCTATTCATTCGCTGGCGGCTACATTGAGGATCCGCTGGGATTCGATCCCGTTGTTTTCGGCATCTCGCCGCGTGAAGCGGCGGAGATGGACCCGCAGCAAAGGCTGCTTTTAGAGGCCGTCTGGGGCGCACTGGAGGATTCGGGCATCCCGCCTAGCGCGGTCGCCGGATCGAACATGGGCGTCTATGTCGGGGCGTCGGCCCTCGATTACGGCAATCTGTACACGGCCGATCCGGCCGCGATGGAGAGCCATTTCATGACGGGCAACGCTCTGTCCGTTCTGTCGAACCGCATCTCTTATATCTTCGATCTACGCGGTCCCAGCTTCACGGTGGATACCGCCTGCTCGTCGTCGCTGGTAGCGTTTGCGGAAGCGCAGTCCGCGATCTCCTCGGGTCGAATCGATATGGCGATCGTGGCCGGCGTCAATCTGCTGATGTCGCCGACTTCGTTCATCGGCTTCTCGCGCGCCTCGATGCTGTCGCCGACGGGACTTTGCCGGCCATTCTCGGCGCAGGCCGACGGCTATGTCCGGGCCGAAGGTGCTTTGGCCATGGTGCTGGCCAGATTGGAAACAGCGGTCGCACGCCGGTATCCGGTGCGCGCGGTAGCGCTCGCCTCCGGCATCAATTCCGACGGCCGAACGAGCGGCATCTCCCTCCCCTCGGTCGAAGGCCAGCGGGAGTTGCTGAACAGGCTTTATGGTGATGGTGCGATCGACCCACGCCGTCTTGCCTTCGTCGAGGCGCATGGCACCGGCACCCGGGTCGGCGACCCGGCGGAGGCGACCGCGATCGGCGAGGCACTCGGCCAGCTACGCAGCACGCCGCTGCCGATCGGATCGGTCAAATCCAATATCGGCCACCTGGAGCCGGCCGCCGGTCTGGCCGGCCTGTACAAGGCGATATTGGCCTTGGAGCATCGCAAGCTGCCGCGCTCGCTGCATCTGGATGAGATCAATCCGGCAATCGATTTCGCCGCGCTCAATCTTGCTGTCGCGATTGAGGCGGTGGCGCTTCCTCCAACCGGGACCTGGCTGGCGGGAGTTTCCTCATTCGGCTTTGGCGGGACCAACGCCCATGTCGTGATCCGTCAGCCCGAGGCGGCCGAGCTCTTGCCGGGGCAGACCGACGGCGCCGTCGGCCGTCCGGCTGAACTATTGGTGCTGTCGGCCCATTCGCGCCCGGCGCTGAACGCCACCGCCGCGTCATACGCGGATTTCATCGAAGCCGCTCCGGACAGCGTTCCCGACGTCGCGTCTGCGGTGGGGTGGCAGCGTGACCTGGCGGCGCATCGCTTAGCCCTGACGCTGGGCGAGCCGGCGCGGATGGTTGCGTCGCTGCGCGGCTTCGCCGAAACCGGCAACATCGTTGGCGGCATCGCTGGGGTTGCGCCCTCGGCGCCGCCTAAGATCTGCTTCGTCTTCTCCGGCAACGGCTGCCAATGGGCCGGAATGGGCCGCACCGCTTTTGCCCGCAATCATGCGTTTCGCCGGCGTTTCTTGGCGACCGATGACATTTTCACCCGGCTGGCGGGTTGGTCGCTGGCCGACGCGCTGCACGATCACGCGCTGGCCGACCGGCTGAGGTCGACCCGGGTCGCGCAGCCTTTGCTCTTCGCCATGCAGTCGGCCGTCGCGGCCAGCCTCGCCAAATGGGGGTTGCGGCCCGACACGGTGCTCGGCCACAGCGTGGGCGAGATCGCGGCGGCGGAGGCATCCGGCGCGATCGGTCTGGCTGAGGCTGTCCATGTCATCTTCCATCGCAGCAAACATCAAGAAAAGGCGCATGGACTTGGGACGATGGCCGCGGCCAGCCTGTCCCGGCACGAGGCGGAGGCGTTGATTGGCAGTAGCGGCCTTTTCGGACTTGAGATCGCCGCGGTCAACAGCCCGACTTCGGTGACGGTCACGGGCCCCGAGGATGTGATCCGCAGCTTCGGCCAAATCGCCCGCAAGCATAGGATCGCGGTTCGGGCCCTTGATCTCGCCTATCCGTTCCATTCCGGGATTTTAGAGCCGCTACGCCTGCCTTTGCTCGAATCGCTGGGCCACTTCGTTGCGCGCGCGAGCGACATTCCGTTCATCTCGACCGTGACCGGCGATGTGATCGGAGGCGGAGATCTCGATCGGGATTATTGGTGGCGCAATGTGCGCGAACCCGTCCGCTTCCGCGATGCGATCGAGAGGGCGGCGCGGCAGGGCGCGGCCTTGTTCGTCGAGATCGGGCCGCGGCCGATCCTGACCGCCAACATCACCGATACGCTGCGCGAAGCCGGTCTGGACGGCGCGGTGATGCCGAGCCTAGTCGAGAAGGAAGATGAGGGCGCGGGCGATCCGCTGGCTCTCGCGGCGGCGCGGGCGTTGGCGATGGGCTGCCGGCTCGACACCGAACGGCTCTTCGGCACGCGTGCCGCTGGCCGGATGAAGCTGCCCTCATACGCTTGGCAGCGTAAGCCCTTCCACCAGCCCCAAACCTGCGAAGCGCTCGATATCTTTGGCAGTGCGCCGCGGCATCCCTTGATCGGGGCGCGGCTGATGTCGGGGACGCCGGAATGGCGCAATCTGATTGACCCTACCGTGGTGCCCTACCTGCGGGACCATCGGATTGATGACGAAATTGTCGTTCCCGGCTCTGCCTTCGCCGAGATGGCGCTGGCCGTCGCGCGCGAAATTTTCCCAGAAGGACCGATCGGGCTCGAGGATTTCGACGTTCTGCAATGGCTGCCACTTCGTCTGGACGGCATGCGCGAGATTTCGGTGCGCCTCAGCGGCGACACGCAGGTCGTAGAGATTTGGAGCCGCCCGCGTTTGGGTGCCGACGAATGGACGCTCCACGCGCGCGGTCGAATCATTCAAGTCGTCTCGCCGGCGCCTGCTTTCGTCCCCCGGCAGTCATTGCCGCATCAGATAACGGCTGCTGAGGTCTATGACATCGCCGCCGCCGCCGGCGTCCAATATGGGCCGGCCTTCCGCCGCATGCTTCGCGCTGCGCGGGACGACAAGGTCATCGAGGTCGAATTGTCGCCGGTGGAAGAGAGCGCAGGCCTGGCCAGCCGCGTGCAGACCCTCCACCCGATCGCGCTCGACGCGTCCTTCCATGCCCTGTGGGAAAATCTCAAGCTGCGCGCGGACGAGTGCTATGCCTATCTGCCAGTGCGCTTCGCCGGGCTGCGGGTCGATCGCGACGGCGCAATTCCGGCACGCGCACGGGTGGTGGTCGACCGCGATACCGGCCATTCGATCACGATCGGGGTTATGCTCTATGATGAGAATAATAATTTCATCGCGTCGCTGTCCGGCGGACTGTTCCGCGCGGTGGTTCTCGACCGACGCAAGCAGGCCGGGGTGTTCTTCCATCAGGAGCAGGTCCGGTTGACGCGTTCCGGCGGTGACCGCAATGCGCGCGAAATTGCCGTCGCTGCGCTGCGCGGCAATGCGCTGGAATCCCGTCCGGATTCCTGGTTGATCCTCGAGGCCTTCGCGCGCTCGCTCGCCTATCGGCGCTTACGGACGATGTTCACTGACAACCCCGTCCGACGGGAATCGGTCGCGACCTGCGAGACAACGGCCGACGCGGCGCTTCCCTTGATCTTAAATCTCTTCGAACATCTGCTCGCCGTCGACCTGGCGTCCGAGACGCCGGAGGGCTGGATCCTGGCCGACGCGTGCGACTTACCGGGTCCCACCGAGATTCTGGAAACTTTCGCCGCGGAATATTCCGCGGCGACGGCGGAAATCGTTCTGGCCGCCCAGGCGTTGGCCGGGCTGGACAGCACCTTGAAGTCCGGTCTGCCGATTCCGCATCGCAACGCGACCCTGGAGCAGTTCGAGAGCGCATCGATCCTGTTCGAGCCCGTTCTATCCTCGGCACGCGCAGTCTGCGACGCCTTGGCGGCGCGGATTGAGCCCGATCCGTTGCGGGTACTGGTAGCCGAGCCCTTCTGCCTGGGCTTGCTGCGGATCCTGACTCCGCTGGTCCGCGAGGGGCGTGCAACCGTTACGGTAATCGGCACCAACGCAAAGCGCCTGCATCACACGGCGGCGCGGCGCGGCTCGACGCAGGGTATCGAGTTCCTTGAGATCGCCGGCGATGCCGATCCGCCCGGCGAGGCATCGTTCGACCTGGCGCTCGGTTTTGCCTTTGGACCGGTTTTCGACGATGACGCCGGTCTGGGGCGAGCCATTGCCCGCCGCCTCACGCCGAACGCGCTGCTCTGCGTCCTGCAGCCGCCCGACAGCGCAATCTTCGATCTGCTGTTGGGCGGCAGCGATGGCTGGTTCGCGTCGTCGCTCGATCCGAATTATCCTGTGGGCCGGGTCGCGGCGGCGCAGAATAGTCAGCCCGTGCTCGTCGCATCGGGATTCAGCGGGATCGAAACACTCTCCGTCGGCGACGGTGCGGGCAATGCCCTGCTCGCGTCGGCGGACTCTCGTCCGGCACAATCCATATTCACCTTCGCGCCGGCCGTCCTGGTTGGCGATGTCTCTCCGCTGGTCGTCCAGCTGACGCAGGTACTGCGGGCCGACGGGCGTCCGGTGCGAATGCTCGAGGCGGTCGATCCGGCGGAATATGCCCTGGCGTGGCCAATGATTTCGGCGTCGGCTGCACCGGATGAGATCATAGATTTGATTTTTTCGGCATTCACGGCGGACCAGGGCGGTCTTGATCGCTCCATCACCCATCTAGCCGCGATCTTGGAAACGGTCCAGATGGGGAAATGCCGTCTGTGGATTCTGGTGCGCGGCCTTGAATCGGCCACGCCCGACGCCGTTGATCCGATCGCCGAGGCGATCTGGTGCTTCGCGCGGGTGGGCATGAATGAATATCCCTCGGTCGACCTGAAGCTGGTCGATGTCGCGCTGGATTTGGATACGGACGTGGCGGCCGGGCATGTCGCCAGTCTGATCTCTTCGCCTGGCGCGGATGCCGAATTGCTCATCGATGCGGCTGGAATTTCGGCGATCCGCGCCGTTTCCGGCTTGCGCCGGGCCGGCATCGGGGCATCCGTACCGGCGGTGCGGCTCGAGCTCGCGGCAAAAGGCGTGCTGGCCAATTTCGATTGGGTTGAAACCGAGCGGCGCGATCCCGGCCCGTCCGAGGTCGAAATCGAGATCGCGGCCGCCGGGCTCAATTTCCGCGACATCATGCTGGCGACCGGGTTACTCGCCGACGATGTGCTCGATGACGGGCTGGCCGGGGCGGAGTTCGGCTTCGAATGCGCCGGCAAGGTCGTTCGTGTCGGCGCAGCCGTCACCGACCTTAAAATCGGCGATGCCGTGATGGGGTTCGGACGGCAAAGTTTCGCGACCCACACCACCGCCGATGCACGGGTTTTTGCCGCCTTGCCCGAGGGTCTGCCGGTCGAGGCGGCGGCCACCATCCCGGTAGCCTTTCTGACGGCCTGGTATTCTTTGGTCCATCTGGCCCGGCTTCAACCCGGGGAGTGGGTGCTGATCCACGGCGCGGCCGGCGGCGTCGGGCTGGCGGCGATGCAGATCGCGCGCCTGCGCGGCGCGCGGATCGCAGCAACGGTCAGTTCGCCGGACAAGCGCGCCCTGGTGGAATTGTTCGGAGCAGAGAGGGTCTACAATTCCCGCAGCACCGCCTTCCTGGATGCGATCCGCGATGAGATCGGCGGCGTCGATGTCGTGCTCAATTCGCTGGCTGGCGACGCCATGTTGGCCAGCATTAGATGCTTGAAGCCGTTTGGCCGGTTCGTGGAGTTGGGCAAGCGCGACTATGTGCTTAACACCGCGATGGGTCTGCGGCCATTCCGTCGCAATCTGACGTATTACGGCGTCGATCTCGATCAGCTGCTCGCGGCCAACCTGTCCCTGGCGAACCGGCTGATGGGCGATCTGGTCCTGCAGTTCGAGAGCGGCGAGCTCTGTCCTCTGCCATACCGGGCCTTTGCGTGGCATGAGGCAGGCGAGGCCTTCCAGCTGATGCAGGCGGCCGGCCATGTTGGCAAGCTGATCGTCCGGCCGGCGGAGCACCCGATTGCGACCACCATGGCGCGGAAGCTCTTCCAGCCCGGACCGGGCGTGCATCTCGTCGTCGGCGGCACCGGTGGTTTCGGGTTCGAGACGGCCGCGTGGCTGGCCGAAAAAGGCGCGGAAGCCGTCGTCGTCGCCTCGCGGCGGGGCCAACTCGAGCCGCATCTTCAAGCGCGAGCCGAGGCGATCCGCGCGAAAGGCACGAAACTGATCGTCGAGGTTCTCGATGCGACCAGCGCCGCCGCCGTCAACGCTCTGATCACAAAGCTGGTCCGCACCTACGGACGGCTTGCCGGCGTCATCCACACCGCCATGGTCTTGGATGACGGGTTGATCGCCGGGCTGGAGCCGGCGCGGACCCGCGCCGTGCTCGCGCCGAAGATGGATGGCGCGACCAATCTCGATCGCGCGACCAGTCTTAATTGTGCGACAGGGGCGGGACCGCTCGACTATTTCGTCGTCTATTCCTCCGCGACGACGATGATCGGCAATCCCGGTCAGGCGGCCTATGTCGCGGCCAACGGTTATCTGCAAGGCTTGATGCGCCGCCGCCGGGCGGACGGGCTGCCCGGGCTCGCCGTCGCTTGGGGTGCTATCGCCGATGTCGGTGTTTTGGCGCGCGACCTTGATGTCGCGGTCAAGCTGGAGCGGTTCACCGGCATTGTCCCCATGCGCGCTGACGAGGCGTTGTCCCATCTGGATATACTGCTGGCCCGGCCGTCGATCTGCCCGCCGACGGTCTATTGCGCCGTGTTCCGTCCCGGTGCGGCCCTGCAGGGGCTTAAGCTGCTGGAGACCCCGGCCTTCGTTCGCCTGTTTGCCGATGCCGAGGGGTCTGATCAGGAGGTTGGCATCGACCTTGCCATGCAGATTGCAGGCAAGAGCGAAGTAAAGGCGCGGGCGATCGTCGCAAGACTGGTCGCGTCGGAGGTGGCGCGAATCCTGAGGCTGTCGGCTGAAGAGATCGATGTTGCCCGCCCCCTCGACGAGCTGGGGATGGATTCCTTGATGAGTCTCGAACTGCGGATGAGCATCGAAAAACGCTTCGGGATCGAGTTGCCGATCGTCGCTATCAGCTCTGGCATCAGTGTGAACGACCTAGCCGCCCGACTGTTTGCCGGCCTGGGCGCCGGCGGGGCCGCCGCGCCGGCGGGCGATGCCGAAATGCGGCTGATGATGCAGCACGGGTCGAGCGATGTCGGGCTGAGCGACCTGATGGCGGTCACCGACGCAATCGATACACGCCCTGGTGCGGTGGTGCTGCGGTGACCGATGAAACCAATCGCGGCCGGTTGAGCCGGGGCGTCAAGGCGGCCCTGCTGGATGCCATGCGCAAAGCGCCGGTCGGCGACAGGCCGGTCCGTGGTTCGGTCGTCCCTCGCGCAAGCCGGCACGACATGTCGTTCGAAAGCCTGCCGGCCTATCAGCAAATGCAGACCCAGCGAGCGCTGGCCGACGCTCTAAAGATCGGCTTTCCGTTTTATCGCGCCCATGATGTTCGCGCGGGAGCGCGTAGCGTCATCAACGGCAAACCGGTAGTGAATTTCGCCTCCTATGATTACCTCGGGTTCAACGGCCGTCCTGAGATCACCAAGGCGGTAGTCGAGGCGGCCGAGACCTGGGGCACCAGCGTGTCCGCCAGCCGGATCACGGCGGGCGAGCGGCAGTTTCATCGCGATCTCGAGCGCGCCATCGCCGACATTTACGATGCGGAGGATTCGCTCGTCTTCGTCAGCGGCCACGCGACCGCGATCTCGACGATCGCTGCCTTGCTGGGGCCAAAGGACCTCATCCTGCATGATTCGCTGGTCCATAACTGCGTCGTCGTCGGGGCGCAGCTCTGCGGAGCGATGCGGCGGGCCTTTCCGCACAACGACATGAAGGCGGCGAGCGAGATCCTCGCCGCGACGCGCGACCGCTTCGAGCGGGTGCTGATCGTGTCGGAGGGGCTGTATTCCATGGATGGCGACGGGCCGGATCTCGCCCGGCTGACCGATATTAAGGAACAGTTCGATTGCTGGCTGATGGTCGATGACGCCCATGCATTGGGCGTCCTCGGCAAGACCGGCAGGGGCATTTTCGAAATGGCCGGTGTCGATCCGAAACGGGTCGATATTTGGTTCGGAACGTTGTCCAAAACCCTGGTCAGTTGCGGCGGCTATGTCGCGGGCAATCGCGCACTGGTGGATTACTTGAAGTTGGCGGCGCCCGGCATGGTCTATAGCGTTGGGCTGCCGGCCCCCGCCGCGGTCGCGGCTTTGACCGCCATCGGGCTGATGCGGCGCGAGCCGGAGCGGGTCGCCCGGCTGCAGACGAACGGCCAGCTCTTCCTGCGTACGGCGCGCGAGGCCGGGCTCGATGTCGGGACCAGCTGGGGCTATGCCGTGACGCCGGTCATTCTGGGCGACTCACTCCGCACAGTCCTCCTGGCCGAGCGATTGCTCAATCGCGGCTATAACGTATTTCCCATCGTGCCGCCGGGCGTACCTGAGAGATCGGCGCGTCTGCGCTTCTTCATTTCCTCCGAGCATACCAGCGAGAATATCGAAGGCGCTGTCGCGGCAACGCGGGAAGAACTGACAAAGCTCGAGCGCGAGGGCATTTCTTTGAGCAAGATGGCCAAGCTGATCACGGCCGCGGTGAAATCCTAGGTCCTCGGTCCGATCGGCTGATTTGAAAGGTCCGTTGGCGTGACCTTCAGCAATATCGTCATCACCGGGGCTTCGAGCGGAATCGGCGCGGCTCTTGCAAAATATTATGCCCGCCCCGGCATCTCTCTGGGACTGGTCGGGCGCGATCCGGCGCGCCTGAATGCGGTCGCCGACCAGGTGCGAGCTGCGGGCGCAGTGGTCGAGGGAGGGCTGTTCGATCTGCGTGACCGGGCCGCCCTCTTGAACTTCCTGACTGGTTTCGACAGGTCCAACCCGATCGATCTGCTGATCGCCAATGCCGGCGTGCTCGATGGCCGGCGCGCCGACGGCTCGATCGAGCACGCCGACATGGCGCGGCGAGTGATCGAGATCAATCTGCTGGGAGCCGTCGACACGCTGCACGCTGTGCTGCCGGCGATGCGCACGCGTAGATGGGGCCATATCGTACTGGTCAGCTCGCTGGCGGCTCTGTCGCCGTTGCCCGACGCGCCGGGCTATAGCGCCAGCAAGGCCGGGCTCTTGTCCTATGGAAAAGCAATGCGTGCGGCTGTTGCGGTGGACAATGTGCGTGTCACCGTGGTGTGCCCCGGGTATGTCACCAGCGCGATGACCGATACCCATATCGGCGACCATCCGCTGAAAATCAGCGCCGAGAAAGCCGCGCAGCTGATCGGCGCGGGAATTGTCCGTAACCGAGCGGTGATAGGCTTCCCCCTGCCGCTCTATCTGCTGGCGCTGATCTCTCCCCTTTTCCCGGAATTCGTCATCCGGCTGGCTACCAAGGGCATCCGTTTCCACGTAACGCCGCGCGACTGAGCGGAGACAAGCGAGCCCAAGATATTTGTCGTACTTGCCATTTATTGGACCTTTATCTTGCGTTCGGCATCGCGTGCGACTCGACTTCCGGGAGGGGAAGATCTACGGAGGGCAGGGCGCGACCCCAGCCATTGCCTTCGCGCGCTCTGCGGACCTCGCCGCCGATCACGAGATTTGGTGTGGACGAGGCGACGCGCGTTCCGCTGCAAACCCGTCGGAACAATCCCCTGCCGAGGCCGCCAGCTTCCGTAGAGGGGCGGTACGATCGCGGTCGACAGCACCTCACGAAAGAGGATATTCCTCTACTCTTCCACCTACCAGCGGCAGCGCTGAGATACGCGCCGGGTCGGGTGTCGCGGCCTCAGGCGGTGAATGACTGCTTTCGAAACCCGGGCACCACATTCCGGGCAAATCGGGAACGTTGCGTTTCCACCGCTCAAAGACACTCAGAGTGAGACGTCACCGTCGCTCGGCGTCAATGCGGGAAAGGCCAGAGCCGCAGCTTCTCCTTGCCGATCGCCCACAGTCGCGCCAGGCCGTTCGGCTCGACGATCAGGAAGAAGACGATCAGCGCGCCGAAGATCATCGATTGCAGATTGGTCACCAGATTGACCGGAACCTCGAGCCCGGCGAGGCGCGGTGCGTTGTCGAGAAAGATCGGCAGCAGCACGATGAAGCCGGCGCCGAGGAAAGAGCCGAGAATGCTGCCGAGGCCGCCAATGATGATCATGAACAAGATCTGGAACGAGCGGTCGATCTCGAACGCGTTGGCCTCGACGGCACTCGTATAGATGAAGGCCCACATCGCGCCGGCGATGCCGCAGTAGAACGAGCTCAAGGCAAAGGCGAGCAGCTTTGTGCGCAGCGGGCGGATGCCGATGATCTCGGCGGCGACGTCCATGTCGCGGATCGCCATCCAGGAGCGTCCGATGCGGCCGCGCACCAGGCCCTTGGCGGCGAGTGCCAAGAGCACGACGACGGTCAGGACAAACAGGTATCTCGCCCGCGGATCGGCCTCGGCACCGGTGACGTAAACCTGGCCGAAAACCGCGCGCGGCGGCGCGCTGATCACGCCCGAGGCGCTGTAGTTGTAGAACCACGGGAATTTGTTGAACATCCAGATCAGGAAGAACTGCGACGCAAGCGTCGCCACCGCGAGGTAGAAGCCCTTTATCCTGAGGCTCGGGAAGCCAAACAGCACACCGACGAGCGCGGTGATGATGCCGGCGAGGATCAGGGCGAAGACGATGTTGAGCCCGGGGAAGGCGGTCGTGAGCTTGTAAGTCGCGAAGGCGCCGACCGCCATGAAGCCGCCGGTGCCGAGCGACACCTGGCCGGCGTAGCCGGTCAGCAGGTTGAGGCCGAGTGCGGCCAGCGCGTAGACGAGGAACGGGATCATGATCGTCAGCAGCCAGTACTCGGACCCCACCGCGGGGATCACGAGATAGGCCGCGGCAAGCGCCGCAAACATGAACCAGCGGTCCTGGCGGATCGGAAAGATCGCCTCGTCGGCGGCGTAGCTCGCCTTGAACTGGCCAACCTCGCGATAGATCATCGTGTTGTGCCCTAAAAAGACACCGCAAAGGATGCAAAGGGTTCGCAGAGGATTCAAAGGTGTCTCATTAATCAGTCATCGCGTCCTCTGCGTATCCTTCGCGTCCTTTGCGGTGAAATGTTTTCATACCCTTTCGATGATGCGCTCGCCGAACAGGCCTTGCGGCCGGAACAGCAGGAAGACGAGCGCCAGGGCGTACGCGAACCAGTCCTCGATCGCGCCGCCGACGGCGGGCCCCCAAAAGACCTCGGCGACTTTCTCGCCGACCCCGACGATCAGGCCGCCGACGATCGCACCCGGCACCGAGGTGAAGCCGCCGAGGATCAGCACCGGCAGCGCCTTCAGCGCCACCAGCGAGATCGAGAACTGCACGCCGAGATTGCTGCCCCACATGATGCCGGCAACGAGCCCGACGACGCCGGCGACAGACCAGACGATGACCCAGATCGAGCGGAGCGGAATGCCGACCGACTGCGCCGCCTGATGGTCGTCGGCAACGGCGCGCAACGCGCGGCCGACCGCGGTGCGCTGGAAAAAGAGAGCGAGCGCCGCGACGAGCGAGCCCGCGACCGCGGCGGCGACCAGGTCGAACTCATTGACGAGCACGCCGCCGATGATCAGCGGCGCCTTAGGGATGCCGATGTCCAGCGGATGCACATCGCTACCCCAGAGGAGCTGGCCGAAGCCGTCAAGGAAAAAGGCGAGGCCGATCGTCCCCATGAACAGGATGATCTGCGCCTGATTGACGAGGGGGCGCAGCATCAGCCGTTCGACCGCAACGGCGAGCAGCACCATCACTGCAGCGGCGAGGATGAAAGCGCCCCAGATCGGCAGGCCGCGTTCGATCAGCCCGACGAAGGTCAGGGCAGCGAACAGGACCATCGTGCCCTGGGCGAAGTTGAATACGCCCGAAGCCTTGTAGATCAACACGAAACCGAGTGCCACGAGCGAGTACATGACCCCGCTCAACAGGCCACCGATGACGACTTCGAGCACGAATTCTGGATTGTCCCACATATTGGCGAACGGGGTGAGGAAGATGGCCGCCAAGAGATCCATCGGCTTGCCCCTCAGCCCCCTCCCATTCCCTCCCCCGCAGGCGGGGGAGCCCCCGGACGGCCGCCCGCCAGGGCGGGCGTTTCAGGGGTAGGGTGGGGGCCGGCCCAGGGGTGAGCCTGTTCTCCGAGATAGGTGGCGATAACCTCGGGGCTGATGCGCACCTCGTCCGGCGGGCCGTCGGCGATCTCGCGACCGTAATCGAGCACAATGACCCGATCCGAAATATCCATCACGACGCCCATGATCATGTCTCTGCCGGATGCCGTAATCCTTCTCGCGGTGGGCCATCCAGTCCGGGCGCAAACGCGCATGATCGAGCAACAGCTTCGGAAAGGTGTAGGGTTCAGCGCCATCAACGCTCCCGGAGCGCTTCCGCCTGCTTGCGCTCGTGTGGCGGGTAGCTAATCGGATCGCCTCTACCGGTCAAGCGTCGGCCCCTGAGGGTGGGGATCGGCTAATGCAGCAGCAGTAACGGCCGGTGCCGGTGTCCCACAGTCACGGCAACACCGCCCTCGGTGAGCTGCCATCGTGTCCGCTCGAGTTAAAAAGGCTACCTTAGATGCCGATTCAGCAAGGCCGAAACATGCGGCTGAGTTCCGCTGCCGATCCGTTGCCGACCCGGTTCCGGCGCACCCTATTTCCGCTGTCGCCCGTATCGGCAAAATCACATTCAAACGACTGATATAAAATAGATTTTTGTCGGTAACGGAGAAATTTTCAGGTGCAAAGACAGATTTTTCCGCTGTCGACAGGGGAATTGCGACGGGTTCGTCTTCGGCCTGGGATCAACTCTCGTCCAGCCTCGAACCTTGCCTGTCGGGTCGTCGGGTCCGCTGTCCCCGTGATGGTCGCCGCGCCGCCGGCGAGGCCAGTCAACGCTGCTCGCCGAGATAGGCGGCGATGACCTCGGGGCTGGTGCGAACCTCGTCGGGGGGTCCGTCGGCGATCTTGCGGCCGTAGTCGAGCACGACGACGCGGTCGGAGATGTCCATCACCACCCCCATGTCGTGCTCGATCAGCGCGATCGTGGTGCCGAACTCGTCATTGACGTCGAGAATGAAGCGGCACATGTCCTCCTTCTCCTCGACGTTCATGCCCGCCATGGGCTCGTCGAGCAACAGCAGCTCGGGCTCCATAGCCAGTGCGCGGCCGAGTTCGACGCGTTTTTGCAGCCCATAGGGCAATCGGCCGACCGGCGTCTTGCGAATGGTTTGGATCTCGAGAAAGTCGATGATCCGCTCGGCATGGGCCCGGTGCTCGAGTTCTTCCCGTTCCGCCGGCCCGAAATAGACCATCTGCCACAGAAAGTTGCGGCGCATCCGCAAGAGCCGCCCGGTCATGATGTTGTCGAGCGTCGTCATCCCCTTGAACAGCGCCACGTTTTGGAAGGTGCGTGCGATACCTTGGGAGGCGGCGTGATAGGGACGCATATGCCCGCGGGTCTCGCCCTTCCAGGTGATCGTGCCGGCCTGCGGGTGGTAAAAGCCGTTGATCACGTTCAGCATCGAGGTCTTGCCGGCGCCGTTCGGCCCGATCATCGCCAGGATCTCGTGGCGCCGGATCTCGAGGCTGATCGCGTTGAGCGCGGTGATCCCGCCAAAGGCGAGGCTGATC
>DATEQL010000603.1:0-2054 GCA_035272665.1 Allostellaceae bacterium | reverse complement strand
GACTCACTCGGTCTCCCCCGTCTCTATGTCTCTGTCCAAGCTTAACCCAGTCGAACCGCCGTGGTACGTGACCCGTACGCCCGGTGGTGTGGGAGGGGTGGCACCGCGAGGTGTCCCCCTATCCCGATCAACAGCGAAAATATTCGGCGAGCTGCGCTTGGCGCGAGCCTTGAGCGACGAGCAAATCGAAATCATGCGCAATCCGCGGCGCGCGCCCGCCGCCGAGCTGCCGCGCATCGAGGATGCGATCAAGGCTGGCGGCGTCCTGTGCGGCCGCCCGAGCAGATCATCGAGGATCTCAAGGGTTTGGAAAAACGCTATCCGGGGCTCGACCGCGTCTTGGTCCAAGAGTGGGTCGGCGTACCCAAATCCGTCTGTCTCGAACAGATCGAGCGCTTCGCCGCCGAGGTCATGCCGGCGTTCCACAAGGCGAAAGTCGTCGAGCCGGCATTGGCCTAGCCGCCCTCCGGCGTTTCCGTTATGCAATATTTGCATCGGTATATCTGCATCGGTTGTATAGGCTCTCAAGAACCTCTCGAAAGGAGTGTCCAGACATGACGCAGGCAGCGCAGAAGACGAGATTTACCGCCGGCCCCCTGATGTTCGTCGTCAGGCATGAACTCTGGGACGGCAACATCCAGGATCATGCGGACCAGGGCGTCTCGATCGCCGTGACGGCGGATGTCGCCGGCAAAGAGACACCGCTCTTACGGTTCAATTGCTTCGACTTTGAAAAAAGCTACGAGTACGGCCCGGAAAATCCCGATCTGGCGGTCGCCGCGCCGGAGATGCTGGGTGGCGCAGCCCTGACGAACCTCTACCGGATGGACCCGATCACCGACGGGAACCCGATCGGCTGGACCATTAAGACGCTCGGGACGATGCTGCCGAAGATGCTGGAGCGGGCCGGCTATCCGCAGATCGCCAAGGCGACCGATATGTCAGAGGTGCGGGATATCCTGCCCGATTTGGAAGCCTGCGCCCGCTCGCTCTATGCCACCAAACGGAATACGGTCAAACACAACCGCGGCACGCACATCTTCGAAGCCGGCAACATCCGGTTCGGGCTCGAGATGCGGCGGCTGCCGATGGGCGATGGCGGCCTTGCCATCCATGTCCTGGCCGATATCGGCGGCACGCCGGGCAAGGCCTACACGGAAGAAACCGAGCTCCTGGCCTTCGACCATTTCTGGAACGGCGCGCATTACCACTATGGGCCGCGCAACAAGAACCACCGCATCTATTGGGACCGGACATTGGTCGAAGATCCGCTCGCCTGGACGCTGGAGCAGTTCGAGACCGGAAAATTGCGGGCGATGATCGAGCGCGCCGGCTATCCGGGAATCGCGGCCGATCTTGATATGGAGAAAATCGCCTCCGTGTTTCGGACGATGAAGAAGCAGGCGCTAGAGATGTGGGCGGAAGGCGAGAGATTGACCGGCCACCCGGGGTTGCCGTTGGAGCCGACTCCGAACTTGGCCGCCGCCGAATAAAACGCACGAGCCAGAGCGCTCGCCTCTGCCTCAGAGGCCCCACCCGGACGTGGATGCCCGGGATGAGCCAGGACGAGCCCGGGCAAAACGCTCGCCCGAACTGTCCGTCAATTTCGCCGGACAGCTCCGCGTCATGAGGAAGTCGCAAATGGCAGTCGGCGCCAAAGACGATATGACGCTCGAACAGCGGCTTCGCCTGATCGAGGACCGCTTCGAGATCTACAACCTTATCGCCAGCCATCCGCCAAGCGCGGATGCCGGCGCCGCGGATTACACCGCCTCGGTGTGGACCGAGGACGGCGTGTTCGACCGCGGCCCCGAGTTCCCCCGGCCGACCGGGCGGGCGGCGATCGCCGGCGGGTCTTCAAACCCCGAGCACCACCGCGCGATCGAGCAGGGGATCGCCCATTTTGCCGGCTTGCCCTATGTGCGGATCACCGGCGACACGGCGTTCGCGATCTCCTATTTGCAGATCCTCGTGCCGGACCGCGTCGGTCCGCTGTTCGATGTCCCCAATCATGGCTCATCGCGCGGCTTCCACGTGCATCGCGTTTCGGCCAA
>DATEQL010000602.1:0-4473 GCA_035272665.1 Allostellaceae bacterium | reverse complement strand
AGCCGGTCCACAAGTTCCCAATTCGATCCAGCGTGCTGCCGCCGCAGGGTGCTCGTCGGGCAACCGGTCGCCGCAACCGAACAGCTTCTGCCGATATGTGCCGGGAGCATAATCGCGTTTGTAGGCGCCGCGTTCCTGTAGGATCGGTAGCACCAGGTCAATGAAACTATCCAAACACTCCGGAACAACGGTGCGGGAGAGGTTGAAGCCGTCGACATCGGCTTCACTCACCCAAGCGATCAATTGGTCCGCGACCTGCTCGGGTGAGCCGACGATGGGCGGCTGGCGGCTGCCGAGCACAAACCGGTCGATCAGCTGGCGCTTTGACCAGCCTGAGCCGAGAGAGGCGGTGATAGCCTCTACATTGGAGCGAATTGCCTGAGTGGAACCCGCTTCGATCGGCTCGTCCATGCCATAGCGGCCGAAATCGATGCCAAGCGAGGCAGCGGCATGTGCCAGGGCGCCTTCGACACTGGCGTGGCGCCTGTACTCCGCCAGTAGCTCGCGGGCATCCTTCTCGGTGCGACCGGTCACCACGCTCGCACCAACAAACACCAGCATTGGCCGCGGCGCGGCATGGGCGCGCAAATCGGCGACAAGGCGGCTCACATTCTGTTTGGTGCTGCCATTGACGAACACGCACTCGGCGTGGCGGGCGGCGAATACGCGGCCACGGTCGGAGGCGCCGGCCTGGTACAGCACCGGTGTGCGTTGCGGCGATGGCTCCCACAGCGGAATGGCGTCGACATGGAACTGCCTACCGTGATGGCGCACCAGGCTCACCCGTCGCGGATCGGTGTAGATGCCCCGTCGGCGGTCACGCTTTACCGCATCGTCCGCCCAACCGCCCTCCCACAGCGCGTAGACCACCTGCAGGTATTCGTCCGCAAGGTCATATCGGTCGTCATGCTCCATCTGCGCATCGAAACCCATGGCGCGCGCGGCGCTGTCCAGGTAGCCGGTGACGATGTTCCAGCCAATCCGGCCACGCGTCAAATGATCGAGCGTCGCCATGCGACGGGCGAACAGAAAAGGCGCTTCGTACGCAAGGTTACAGGTCACGCCGAAGCCGAGATGGGCGGTCGCATAGGCCATCGCCGGCACCAAAGCCATCGGATCGAGAAGCGGGATCTGCACGCCACCGCGCAGCGAGGCGTCCGCATTTCCCTCATAAACATCGTAGGCACCTAGCACGTCGGCGAGAAAAAGTCCGTCGAACAGGCCGCGCTCCAGCGTGCGCGCGAGGTTCACCCAATGGTCGAGTGAGGTATAGTCTGAGGAATGGTCACGCGGATGCGTCCACATTCCGTGCTGGATATGGCCGACGCACGCCATGTCGAAAGCGTTGAGCCGGATGGGTCGGCACGCGGTCATCGGCAACGACAATATGCGACGGGGCACAACGAAAAAAGGCTGACTTCTGTGACTGACAGTCCGAAGGGAGCGTTCGGGCTCGCAGACGCGGCGGTCGGCCTCGGGCTGCGCCCTAAGAACATCGGCGCGCGCGTCAGGCGCGTCGAAGATCGACGGTTGTTGACCGGCCAGGGAGCGTTCACGGCCGATCGCATCGCACCGGGCGCTCTAGAAGTCGCGTTCCGGCGCAGCGATCACGCGCATGCCCTGATCTCGAGCATCAGCATCGCGGCGGCGGCCGAGATGCCGGGCGTCTTCGCTATTTACACCGCGCAAGATCTGCATGATTTGGTCGAGTCGGTGCGCGCGTCGTCTCGGCTGAAGAATTATCACGCAACGGAGCTCTACCCTCTGGCGCGCGACAAAGTCCGCTATGTTGATGAGCCGGTTGTCGCGGCTTTAGCTAAAAGCCGATACCTCGCCGAGGATGCGCTCGCTCGCATCGAGATCACTTACGAGCCACTCGCACCAGTGATCGATCCCGAGATGGCGGCCAGGCAGGATGCGCCGCTATTGCACGAGGAAGCCGGAACGAACGTGCTCGCTACGCGCGAGTTTACCCGCGGTGATGTCGCAGCACAACTGGCGGCGGCGGCGGTACGGGTCGGCGGGCGTTTCCGGTTCCACCGCAAGACACCGGTCGCCATCGAGAACAGGGCTTGTTTTGCGGAATACGATCGAGGGCGTCGTTCGTTGACCCTGATCGTGTCGACGCAGATCCCAGGCATCATACGCGACCTTCTTGCCGATCTCCTCGAAGTGCCGGGACATAGCGTCCGCGTCGTGGCGCCGGATGTGGGTGGCGGGTTCGGCGGCAAGGCGTCCCTGTACCCGGAGGAGATCGTCGTTTCGGTACTCGCCCGGCACCTCGGGCGGGCGGTGCGCTGGACGGGCGACCGGCTGGAGGATTTTGCCGCGACTAGTCAGGGCTTCGACGAGATCGTCGACGCCGAACTCGCACTCGACAAAGACGGCCGCATCCTCGCGCTTGCGGCCGAGGTCATCGGCCATATCGGGGCGTATTCGATTTATCCGTGGACCGCTGCGCTCGAGCCGGTCCAGGTCGTCAGCTTCATGCCGGGCCCCTACCGCGTACCGGCCTATCGCGGCAATGTACGCGCGGTCGCAACGTGCAAGGCGCCGACGGGGCCTTATCGCGGCGTCGGGCGCCCGATCTCGACCTTTGTGATGGAACGGCTGATCGACATGGCGGCACGGCGCCTCGCAATCGATCCCGCCGAGCTTCGCCTCCGCAACCTGATCCGAGCCGAGGATTTTCCTTACAAGGTGGCGTCCGGGATCGTGTGGGACCGTTCCGGCTTCGTAGAAAGCCTGAAGAGCGCGTGCGCCGCCATTCCGGTACCCAAAGCTCCGGGAGGAGCAGGCGAAGGCCCGCGCCGACGGACGACTGGTCGGCATCGGCATTGCCACTTACGCGGAACTGACGGGCATCGGATCGCGCATCTCGGCCGCACCGGGCATGCCGATCAACACCGGGACGGAAGCGGCCACGATTCGTCTCGACTCGACCGGAGCGGTGACCGGCAGCTTCGGGATCGCCTCGCATGGCCAGGGACTCGAGACTACGTTGTCACAGGTCATTGCCGATGAACTGGGCGCCCGGATCGACGACATCCGGATCCTGCAGGGCGACAGCGCCGTCGTCGCGCACGGCACCGGGAGCTATGCGAGCCGCAGCGCGGTCCTAGCCGGCGGAGCGGCTACGCTGGCGTCGCGGCTGCTCAAAGAAAAGGTGATCCGGGCGGCGTCACATCTCCTCGAGGCGCCCATCGACGACATCGAAGCCATGGACGGACGCGTTTTCGTCGTCGGCACGGACCGCTCTTTGACATTCCGGGAGATCGCGAAAGCCGTTTACTCCGAGATGGGCCGCTTACCGAGGGACGCGCGGGAAGAGTTGGAGGTCACCAAGGTTTACGACCCGTATTTCCGCACGACGACCTCGGCGACGCACATAGTGGCGCTAGAGATCGATCCGGAGACCTATCAGGTGAAGCTCGACCGTTACGTCGTCGCCGAGGATTGCGGGCGAATAATCAACCCGATGATCGTCGACGCCCAGGTTCATGGTGCCGTCGCCCAAGGCATCGGAGCAGCCCTCTACGAGGAGATCATCTACGACGATGCCGGTCAGCTCCTGACGGCGAGCCTCGCCGACTATGTGCTGCCGACCGAGAGCGAGGTGCCACCGATAGCGACCGTCCATCTCGAGGCCGAGTCGCCGTCTACGGTGGGCAGCTTCCGCGGGATGGGCGAAGGTGGAACGATCGGCGCGCCGGCGGCCGTCGCCAATGCGCTTGCCGATGCGCTCGCCCCACTCGGTGCCGAGATTTTCGAACTGCCGATGACCCCGGAACGCCTGTTTCGCCTGATCCAGAACTCATCTTCTCGGCGCTCAGGCCCTTTACCGGATAGCGGTAGATCACGGTAACGGTGGTTACCATTGTGGCCAATCTCCCTCCGCAGACGCGACCGAAACCGCCTATGTCTGGCTCTCGAGGCCTGCGCTCGGAGCGCACCGCGCTGCCAGGCGACGGGCAGGCATCTGATAACCCTTAACGATTCCAGCCGTTCGCCCGATCGCATGCGACCGGCAAGACTCGACCCTTAAAAGGGCGTTCGGCTCGATCCACGGCGACGGCGGGCTATGCGCATGAAAGCAGTCGTCCGTGGGTGCTGCTCAGGCTTCCGATACGCATCGAAGTGGACGTTTTTTTCGCGAACTCTAGCCGACGCGACGCGCGCGGCTGCCCGCCAGCGCGGGGTGATGCCCTGGGTCACGGCAATGCGAGGACCAGGTTGTGGGCGATGTCGAAGGCGATCGTGTTCCGGCGGGCCAGCGCGATCTGTCGGGCCGAGCGTCCACACCCAAGACGTAATGCCTGAGCGCCGTCAAATGTCGAGCTACAGGGATCCCCGCGCCGCAGCCGAGATCAAGCACTCGCGCACACGCTTGCTCAGAGACCAAGGTTGTCAGCTCTGCGAGCCAGCGATCTCGGACGGATGATGAGCCATAGCGCACGAGGTATTCGTCGATCT
>DATEQL010000601.1:0-4101 GCA_035272665.1 Allostellaceae bacterium | reverse complement strand
GCCAGGATCGAGGCGTTGTGCAGCGGCTTGAACAAGATCCGCTCGATGGCGACGCCGCCGATGAACGACAGGATCACCACGGCCACGAAAGCCAGCCAATACGGCGTGCCCCAAGCGATCAGCTGCCAGGCGACATAAGCCGAGAACGTGGCCATCTCGCCTTGCGCGAAGTTGAGATGGTCGATCGCCTGGTAGATCATCACGACGGCGAGCGCCACGAGGGCGTAGATTGCGCCGTTGGCAAGGCCGGCCATCACCTGTTGCAGCAGCAATTGCATCGGCTCTCCCCGCTCAATAACCCAAATAAGCGCGGCGCACGGCCTCGTCGGCGGCGATTGCTTCGGACGGCCCGTCCATGACAATGCGGCCGGTTTCGAGCAGATAGGCGTGCTCCGCCAGTTCGAGGGCCAGCGCCGCGTTCTGCTCGACGATCAGCATCGCGACGCCGGTGTCGCGGTTGACCTCGCGCAGGATCCCGAACAACTCTTCGACGACCAACGGCGCCAGCCCGAACGAGGGTTCGTCGAGCAGCATCAGGCGCGGCCGCAGCATCAATCCCCGGCCAACGGCGAGCATCTGCTGCTCGCCGCCCGAGAGCAGGCCGGCCTGCTGCGTCCGCCGCTCCTTGAGGCGCGGGAAATGGTGATAGATTTGCTCGATATCCGTCGCGATTGCGGCGTGGTCGCGGCGGGTCATCGCGCCGAGCTGCAGGTTTTCCTCGACCGTCAGGCGCACAAAGGTGCCGCGTCCCTCCGGCACGTGGGCGACGCCAAGCCGGACGATATCCTCGGTCGCCCAACCGCTGATCGACTTTCCGTCGAAGCGGATGTCGCCACCGGTTCGCACCATGCCGCAGAGCGCACGCAGCACCGTCGTCTTGCCGGCGCCATTGGCCCCCAGCAGAGTGCGCACATGCCCCGCGTCGAGATCGAACCCGACCCCGAACAGCGCCTGCTGCTCGCCGTAGAACGCCTCCAGGCCGGCGGTTTCGAGCATCATGGGGCCGGTTTCCCGCCGGAAGCGGCAACTATGTGCTTGTGCTTGTGGCCGGTGCCGAGATAGGCCTCGATGACCGCTTCGTTCTGCTGCACCTCGGCGGGCGTGCCCTCGGCGATCTTGCGGCCGAAATCGAGGGCCACGACCCTGTCGGAAACCGACATGACGAGGTTCATGTGATGCTCGACGAGCAGCACGGTGACTTGGCGCTCGTCGCGCACCCGGCGAATGAGGACGCCGAGCTCGCCGACCTCCTCGTGATTAAGCCCGCCCGCCGGTTCGTCGAGCAGCACGAGCTTGGGTCGGCCCGCCAATGCCCGGGCCAACTCGACGCGCTTGCGGGTGCCGAGCGGCAGACCAGCGGCCGGCCGCAAAGCCACGTCTTCGAGATCGAGCATGTGGAGCAGCGACCACGCAATCTCGCTCACCGCCGTCTCCTCGCGGCGCGCCCAGGGCAGGCGCAACGTGTCGCTGACGAAGTCGCTGCGGCTATGTGCATGAGCGCCGAGGCGAACATTGTCGAGCACCGATTGCGGACCGAACAGCGCGAGGTTCTGAAAGGTCCGCCCGATCCCGATCTCGGCGATGCGATGCGGCGATCGGGCGAGCATCGAGCGCCCTTCGAACAAGATGTCGCCACTATTGGGGGTGTAGAGCCGGCTGACGCAGTTGAACAGGGTCGTTTTGCCGGCGCCGTTCGGGCCGATCAGCCCGAGGATCTGACCTTCCTCGAGGGCAAAGGAGACGCCGTCGAGCGCGACGATGCCGCCGAACCGCAAGGCGACATCGCAAACCTCGAGCAACTTGGCTCTGCCCATTGAACGCATTTCGGGCCTCAGCCGGCGGCCTCGACCGACACGCCCGGTCGTCCGTGCATCTGCCCTCGCTATAGCTGCATCTGCTTGTAACGAGCCTGCCGACCTCCACTTTTCGTGTCAAGCCGAGAGGGTAGTGGACAAAGTTGGAAGCGTGATCGATTACCTTGCGATGATCACGATCTTAAAATTGCTCGATTCTCATTACATATTCCAACCGATGACGGTCCGAAGTTGCGCCGGTTGGACCAGTGAGGTGCCGATGGTTGATGGGGCCTCTCCAAGCCCGCCGCGGCGGGCGGCGTTCGAGGACCGCTCGTTACTGCCCGTGCGCCGCCGACGGCACATCCGACGCTGGGCCGTTTGGGTTTCAACCTTTAGGAGAGTTTCTGCTGCAGATTTGCTGCAGATGCAGCAATACGCAATAATCGGCTCAATTTTTGCTTGTGGTTCGTGGCAACCAAGGTCGCGAGCGCAGTATGGTCCCCACAACACCCCGCCAACCAAAGGTGGCGGCAATTTCCAAGGTGATGCGCTACTGCCCGGAGACGAGCGTCTCCGATTCTAGGCCTTCATCGACCGGGCGGATAGGTCTACTCTCGAACCATTGACAAGGCGGGAGGTGAAGGTGGGCAATATCAACACCAGCGTCGATCTCCGCCGGGACGGCGAAATCGCCGTCGTCACCACCGACAACCCGCCGGTGAACGCGCTCAAGCACGAGGTTCGCGCCGGGCTCGCCGAAGCGCTCAGCCAGGCGCGCGACGACGAAACAGTCAAGGCGGTGGTGATCGCCTGCGCCGGACGCACGTTTTTCGCCGGTGCCGACATAACCGAATTCGGCAAGCCGCCGCAGACGCCGGGTCTCGGCGAGGTCATCGCCGCGATCGAGGCAATCCCAAAGCCGGTCGTCGCGGCACTGCACGGGACCGCACTCGGGGGTGGGTTCGAGCTGGCGCTCGCCTGCCATTTCCGCGTCGCCATTGCCGGGGCGCGCGTCGGCCTGCCCGAGGTCAAGCTTGGCCTACTGCCCGGTGCCGGCGGGACCCAGCGCCTGCCGCGCCTGGTCGGGCCCGAGAAAGCGCTCGGGATGATCGTTACCGGCGACCCGATCGAGGCTCGCGAGGCGCTGACAGACGGGATCATCGACAAAATCGTCGAAGGGGATCTCACGGGCGGTGCGATCGCCATCGCCCGCCGTGTCGTGGCCGAAGGTCGGCCGCTGCGGCGTGTCCGCGACCGCGAGGATAAGCTCTCGGCGGAGGGCTTTGCCGATGCCGCCGAAGCGCTGACCCGGCGGCGGCGCGGCCAGGATGCGCCCGCCGCTTGCGTCGAGGCCGTGCGCAACGCGATCACCATGCCTTTCGAGGAGGGGCTGAAGCGCGAAGCCGAGCTGTTTCGCACGCTGGTCGCCGGCGATCAATCAAAGGCCCAGCGCCACATCTTTTTCGCCGAGCGCGAGGCGGCAAGAGTGCCCGGCATCCCGGAAGGAACAAAGCCGCGCCCGATCACGAACGGCGCGGTCATCGGCGCCGGCACGATGGGCGGCGGCATCGCGATGTGCTTCGCAAATGCCGGCATCCCGGTCACCATCGTCGAGACCGACCGCGACCTCCTACAAAAGGGCCTCGACCGGGTCGCCGCCAATTATCGCGCGACGGTGTCGCGTGGCGGGCTGAGCGCCGACGAGATGGAGCGCCGGATGGGTCTGATCAACGGCATCACCGAGCTCGAAGCAGTCGCTTCGGCCGATGTCGTGATCGAGGCAGTGTTCGAGGAGATGGACCTGAAGAAACGGGTCTTCGCCGATCTCGAACGGGTAGCAAAGGCCAATGCGGTGCTCGCCACCAATACCTCGACACTCGACGTCGACGAGATTGCGCGGGCGACGACAAGGCCACACGACGTGCTCGGCACGCACTTCTTCAGTCCGGCAAACGTCATGCGCTTGCTGGAGATCGTGCGTGGTGCGGCAACCTCGCCCGAGGCGCTCGTCACCGCGGTCGCCCTCGGCCGGCGGATCGGGAAGGTGCCGGTCACCGTCGGGGTGTGCTACGGCTTTGTCGGTAACCGGATGCTCGCTCGCCGCTCGGTCGAGGCCGAGCGGTTGCTGCTCGAAGGCGCGCTGCCGCAGGAGGTCGACGCCGCGGTCACCGGGTTCGGGTTCCCGATGGGGCCGTTCGCAATGGCTGACATGGCCGGGCTCGATGTTGGCTGGCGCATCCGTAAGGGGCGTGGCGAGCGCAACGATATCGAGGATGCGCTGTGCGAGGCCGGGCATTTCGGCCAG
>DATEQL010000600.1:0-10213 GCA_035272665.1 Allostellaceae bacterium | reverse complement strand
GGTCGCCCGGACGACCGAACGCTGGCGCTTTTGGAAACCGCCGTGAACTAGACCACTTGTCCGACTTTTTAGATCTGGCTCATCGAGTGCGCCGAAAGGAGCAGGAATAAGTCTTCGTATAAGCGCATGCTTGCTTGGCTATCGCCACTCGGCGCGGTTTTGCGCCTCCCACCCGGAGACGATCGCCGAATTTCGCCCGCGCGCCGAGGCAGCGCTGTCCTTTGTCGACAAGACGATGAAGGACCAGCCGTTCCTCGTCGGCGATTATTGCACGATCGCCGATATCGGTTGCTGGGACCGCATGGTGTTCATGGCCGAAGGCGGGTTCGACATCGCCGCATGGCCCCATCTCGAAGCTTGGGCGGGACGCCTCAAGGCGATGCCGGGCTTCGCACTACCCTATGATCTGATCCCCAGCAAGGATCGCGAATTCGATCCGGTCTGATCAGCTCCCAGGCAGGGTGGGGTCCGACGGCATCCAAACACCGCTATCGAAGCCGCAGTCAACTGCTGGGGAGGGGTTTGCCAACATCGCCCGCGGCAGCCGCTTGCGTTCCGAACCGCCGACGAAATTCCCTCGCCCTCTGGCGGGGTCCGTGCCAGGAGTCGCGCGGCTCATCAGACTTCGAGCTCGAGGATCAGAGGCGAGTGATCGGAGAGCCCCGGCGATGCGCTCCTCATGTGAGTAGCTGATCGAGCCGGTGCGCGCGGCTAGGCCAAGTGACAGAAAAGCATGGTCGATACGAAAGCCGTTGCCCCGGGTGCTGAACCACGAAAATTCGCGGCCCGCCGGATAGCGGCGGCGCCACAAATCGCAGAACCCGATCCGCTCGATCTTGTCCATGTAATAAGCAGTCGGATCAATCGCGCCCGCCTCGTCGAGGTATGGGCGACAAGTGTTGAAATCACCGATTGCCAAGGTGTGACCGCTGCTCTCGGGCTAGAGGGCAGCGATCAGCGCCTCCCAATAGGGTATCTTGGCAATGAGATCGGGCAGGTACAGGCCGCTCAGCCGGAACGAGGCGAATTCCACGCTCGCCATCCGGTAGGGCTCCGGTAATCCATTGACGATCGCGCCGCGCTCGTAAAAGGCGCAGCGCGAGGCGATGAGCACGCCATTGCGGTTGGGCGGTGGCGCGAGCTTTGTCACATGTCGATAGCCGAGGCGATCCGACGACGCGATTAAACGCGTCGCCGCTTCGCCGCCTCGGTATTCGGACAGAACCAGGATGTCGGCATTCTGGCGCGCCAACGCCTCGGCAATGCGAGCGAGACGCGACCCGCCGCCTTGCCGAATGTTCCAGGCGAGAAGCAGCGTCATCCTTGCGGCGTCCCCAGCAGATAGCGGTACTGATCAGCGATCACCTTGTCGTCGCTGAAGCCGCGAACCGTTATCATGGATTCCTGGATGGCGCTGGCGAGCCGCTCACACCCGGTTTCCAGCACTTCTTGCTCGCTATGTGCTTGCCATGCCCCTGCGTGTCTTCTTGGCCGATCCCTCTAAATCTTTGGAGAATTTGGAGCGGGCGATGGGATTCGAACCCACGACCCCAACCTTGGCAAGGTTGTGCTCTACCCCTGAGCTACGCCCGCAACCGGCCGCGACGGGATCGACCGCGACGCCGCACATCTTAACCCCGGAGGCCGGCTTTGCAAGGCTTGCGTTCGCGGCCAGCGGCCCGCATCGTGGACCGGCCATGCCGCCTCGGCCGCTCACTCCCGAAGAGCTGTTTGCACGCCTCGATGCGCTCGGGATCGCGCACTGGACCTATTCGCATCTGCCGGTATTCACCGTCGCCGAGACCACCGCGCTGCGCGGCAGCCTGCCGGGCGGTCACTGCAAAAGCCTCTTCCTCAAGGATAAGAAAGGCGGGTACTGGCTCGCGGTCATGCTCGAGCAGCATCGACCTCAAAAAGCTCGCTTCGCAGCTCAGGGCGCCGCGCTTCTCGTTCGGCGGCGCCGCCGACCTCGACGCTGTCCTCGGGGTGCGTCCGGGTAGCGTGACACCCTTCGCCCTCATCAACGATGTCGAGCGTCGCGTCACTCCGGTGCTCGATGCCGCGATGCTCGAGCACGACCCGCTCAACTACGACCCGCTGGCGAACGATCGCACCACCGCGGTCTCCCCCGCCGATCTGCTGCGCTTTATCGCCGCCGCATGGCATGTGCCGCGTATCATCGATCTCGCCGGCTTGGAACGTGCGCCGCCAGCAGTAGCGTGCTGACCCCGGGTGTCGCCCGCGAAGTTCGGCTCTGGAGCGCTTGTCAATGCCGCGCCATGCCGCCATGTTGTGGGGTAAACCCGAACGAGGAGAGCGATGGCGAGCGAAGCTTTGATCGGCGGCGCGGGGGCCGGCCCCGCCGCGGTGAAAGACGTGACCACCGCGACCTTCATGACCGAGGTCGTCGACGGCTCATTCGAGGCTCCGGTGATCGTCGATTTCTGGGCACCCTGGTGCGGGCCGTGCAAACAGCTCGGGCCGGTTCTGGAAAAGACGGTGCGCGCCACCAACGGCGCGGTCCGGATGGTCAAGGTCAATATCGACGAGAACCCCCAGATCGCCCAGCAGATGCGCATACAGTCGATCCCGGCCGTCTATGCCTTCAAGGACGGGCGGCCGGTCGACGGCTTTGTCGGCGCGTTGCCGGAGAGCCAGGTAAAGCAGTTCGTCCAGCGTCTCGGCGGCGGAAAGGGCGGCGGTCCTTCGCCGATCGAAGAGGCGATGGCGATGGCCAAGCAGGCACTGCAGACGGGCGACCATAAGAGCGCCGGGGCACTCTATTCGCAGATCCTGCAGCGTGACCCGGGCAATGTCGAAGCGCTCGCCGGCAACGCTCGCGCGATGATCGCGCGCGGCGACCTCGCCAAGGCGCGACAGGCCCTCGATCGGGCGCCGAAGGAGAGCGCCTCGCACGCCGAGATTACCGCGGCGCGCGCGGCGCTCGAACTCGCCGAGCAGGCGCAGAAGGCGATGGCCGGGGCAAAGAAGCTGCGCGCCCGGCTGGCGGCGAACGCCGACGATCACGAGGCACGGATCGAGCTCGCCACCGGACTATTCGGCACCGGCGAGCGCGAGGCGGCGATCGACGAGCTCCTGACCCTGTTCAGGCGCGATCGCGAGTGGAACGAGCAGGCCGCGCGCAAGCAGCTGGTGAAATTCTTCGAGGCGATGGGTCCGACCGATCCGCTGACCTTGAGCGCGCGACGGCGGCTCTCCGCGCTGATGTTCTCCTAAGGAAGGCGCCCCGATGAGCGAACGACCCCGCGGAACGACGCTCCCTTCCATCCTTCCGATCTTTCCGCTGGCCGGCGTCCTGCTGCTGCCGCGCGGCAGGCTGCCGCTCAACATCTTCGAGCCGCGCTACCTCGCGATGACGCGCGATGCGCTGGCTGGCGAGCGTCTGATGGGCATGGTCCAGCCGAGCGATCCGTCGGCTCGCGGCAGCGAGCCCACGGTTTACCCGACGGGTTGCGCCGGCCGCATCACATCGTTTTCCGAGACCGACGACGGGCGCTTTCTGATCACCCTGACCGGTATTTGCCGGTTCCGTATTCGCGAGGAGCTGCCGCTCTTGGAAGGCTATCGGCGGGTTGTGCCGGAGTGGCGCGAGTTCGCTCACGACCTCGACAGCGAGGACGAGCCCGGTTTTGATCGTGACCGGCTGTTGCGCGGTCTCAGGGCCTATTTCCAGCAACATCAGATCCAGGCCGATTGGGATGCGATCATCGCGGTGCCGGGTGAGCGCCTCGTGACCTCGATCGCGATGATTTGCCCGTTCGATCCGAGCGAGAAGCAGGCCTTGCTCGAGGCGCCCGATCTCGACGAGCGCGCCCGGCTGTTGACGGCGATCGTCGAGATGGCGGGACTGAACCAGCCACCCGGCCGCGCCGGCGCGCGTCATTGAAGCCAGACGATTGGGGATCCGTCGATCCGGGAGGACGACATGGAAGGGACACCGGAAATCGACCCGCGACTGCTCGAGATCCTGGTCTGCCCATTAACCAAGGCGCCGTTGCGCTACGACCGCGAGGCCCAGGAGCTGATCAGTGAGGAGGCGGGGCTCGCCTATCCGATCCGCGACGGCATCCCGATCATGCTGATCGACGAGGCGCGCCGGCTGCGCGACGACGAGACGGCGACCAAGCGCCCCCCGTCGCCCTGAAGAAACGGGACCGTGCGGGCGTGAACGCGGGTGGGACAACGTGCTGGCCGGTCGAGCTGCGCCTGAAGAAAGCGGAAAAGCTGCTCGAGGTCGCCTTTGACGACGGCAGCCGATTCAGCCTGCCGGCCGAGTATCTGCGCGTCGAAAGCCCGTCCGCCGAGGTTCAGGGGCACGGACCCGGGCAGAAGACGTTGGTCGCCGGCCGCGCCTATGTCGGGATCATCGGGCTGGAGCCGGTCGGCAACTACGCGGTGCGCATCACCTTCGACGACCTGCACGACACCGGGATCTATTCCTGGGCCTATCTTTATGAGCTCGGCGTCGAGCACGAGCGGCGCTGGCGCGCCTATCTCGACGGCTTGGCGGCGAACGGGCTCAGCCGCGAGCCCGCTCGGTAGCCTTGCGGCGTCCCTGGTGCTTCCCTGTGCGAAGCGGGAACCGGGCGAGCCGCGCCGGCGCCGATTACCGTTCGGATCCGGTCAGCTCGACCAGGGTGATGCGGTTTCGCAGGACCGTCAACGCGAGCCTGCCGTGCTTCAGCGCGAGCGCGTCCTTGCCGAAGATCTCATAGCGCCATCCGGAAAGGGCTGGCACCGGCGCGTCGTCTGCGGCCGCGATCGCGTCGAGATCGTCGGCTGTCGCCACCAGCTTTTGCGCGACCTGGTGCTCTTCGCATCTCTGCTTCAAAAGGACACGCAATAGTTCGACCAGAGGACCAAGGCCGGGTGGGCTATCCGCTTTTGCAGATGCGGGCGGCGCGAGCGCCTCAGAATCGGCGAGCCCGCGTTGCACCGCGTCCAGGATCTCGTTGCCCAGTTTGCCCTCAGCAACCCCTTTTCCGAGGCTTCGCGTTCTTGCGAGCGCCTCGATCGTCTTCGGCATGTGGGCGGCGACTTCCAGGACTGCCTCGTCTCTCATGATGCGGCCGCGGGGCAGGTTGCGTTGCCGGGCCGCCGTTTCCCGCCACGCCGCCACCTCGCGCAGCACACCAAAGAAGCGGGGATTGACCCGACCACGTAAGCGAAAGCGACGCCAAGCCTCGCTCGGGTCGCTTCGATAGGTCGCCGGGTCGGCGAGCACGGCCATCTCCTCGGCAAACCAGCCGGCCCTGCCGTTCGACGCCAGCCGTTGCTGCAGCTTTTCATAGACGGTACGCAGATGAACGACATCGGCAAGGGCGTAATGGATCTGCCGCTCGGTGAGCGGTCGATGCGACCAATCGGTAAAGCGAGAAGATTTGTCGAGTGACGCCTGAGCGAGCTTGCTGACGAGCGTCTCATAACTCACGGCGTCGCCGAACCCGCAAACCATGGCGGCGATCTGGGTGTCGAAGAGCGGTTTTGGGACCGTGCCCGACAGATTAAAGAAGATCTCGATGTCCTGGCGCGCGGCATGGAACACCTTGAGAATGCTCTCGTCCGCCATCAAAGCGAGCAGCGGCGTCAGATCGATCCCCGGAGCGAGCGCGTCGATCGCCGCTGCCTCTGTGGGACCCGCCACCTGCACCAGGCACAGAATCGGCCAATAGGTGCGCTCGCGCATGAACTCGGTGTCGACCGCGACAAAGCTCGCGCCTCTTTGCTGGGCGCAAAAGCGCGCCAGCGCGGCGGTATCGGTGATTACCGTCATTAATCGGCTTGTATATCGAAGCCGGGAGGCTGGAACCACCCTAGTCCTTTGCAGGGCTCGCGCCTTGACAAGCGCAGCTCTTCCATGCCGTGTTCCCTTCCTTTGAATGCGGTCCCGGATCCCTTCCCGATGCACGCCTATCGGACCCATACCTGCGGAGCGCTGCGGCTTACTGATGCGGGTCGGCCGGCCCGGCTGTCCGGATGGATCCATCGCAAGCGCGATCACGGTCAGCTCCTCTTTCTCGATCTGCGGGATCACTACGGCATCACCCAGTGCGTCATCGACGTATCCTCGCCGTTGTTCTCGGCCGCGGATGCGTTGCGGCTGGAAAGCGTGGTCACGCTGACCGGACGGGTCGCCGCGCGCTCCGCCGATACGGTCAATCCCAAGCTCGATACCGGTGAGGTGGAGCTCGTCATCACCGAGATCACAGTTCAATCGGACGCAGAGCCGCTGCCTTTCCCGGTCAATACCGAGGCCGAATACCCCGAAGAAATGCGCCTTGCCTATCGCTTTCTCGATCTGCGGCGCGAACGCATGCACGCCAATATCATGCTCCGGTCCAACGTCATCGCCTCGATCCGGCGGCGAATGATGGAGCAGGGCTTTGCCGAATTCCAGACGCCGATCCTGACCGCCAGCTCACCCGAAGGGGCGCGTGATTTTTTGGTACCGAGCCGATTACACCCCGGTGAGTTCTATGCTCTGCCGCAGTCGCCGCAGCAGTTCAAACAGTTGATGATGGCGGCCGGGTTCGACCGCTATTTTCAGATCGCTCCGTGCTTTCGAGACGAGGCGGGCCGCGCCGAACGGTCGCCGGGTGAGCATTATCAGCTCGATTTCGAGATGTCGTTCGTCACCCAGGAAGACGTTTTCGCGGCGATCGGGCCGGTGCTGCACGGGGTGTTCGAGGAATTTGGCAGCGGCCAGCCGGTGACCCCGCTGCCCTTTCCCCAAATCGCCTATGCTGACGCGATGCAGCTATACGGCAGCGACAAGCCCGATTTGCGGAATCCGATTGTTATGAGCGATGTCACGTCGGAGTTCCGCGGCTCCCGATTTCGGGTGTTCGCCGACCTCATTGATGCTGATCCGATCCAGGTCCGCGTGTGGGCGATTC
The DNA here is from genome assembly GCA_035272665.1 of Allostellaceae bacterium. Classification (GTDB taxonomy): domain Bacteria; phylum Pseudomonadota; class Alphaproteobacteria; order ATCC43930; family CGMCC-115725; genus AP-15. The sequence goes on along the minus strand of DATEQL010000600.1, from coordinate 3,296 downwards.
CGGCGCCAACGGGGGGAAGCCGGGCCTTTTGCGATCAGATGAATTCCTGGGCTCAATCCGAAGGTCAGCCGGGGCTTGCGTACATAATTTTCCGCGACGGGGAGGGAGCCGGCCCGATCGCCAGAAACCTCGGGTCGGCACCGACTGCCAATCTGCGCGGCAAGTTGGGGCTCAAGGACGGCGACGCGGTCTTTTTCGTGTGCGGCGCCCCAAGTAGTTTTGCCTCGTTCGCAAGCGACGCGCGACTCAAGATCGGGCGCGATCTCGGCCTCACCAAGGGGGGCGTCTTCGAGTTCTGCTGGGTCACCAATTTCTCGATGTACGAGCTCGACGAAGAAATCGGGCAAATCGGCTTCAGCCATAACCCATTCTCGATGCCCCGGGGCGGGCTCGAGGCGCTGGAGGGCTTGGACCCGCTCGAGATCGTGGCTCACCAGTACGATATCGTATGCAACGGAGTGGAGTTGGCTTCGGGCGCGATCCGCAACCATCGCCCGGATATCATGTATAAGGCCTTTGCCATCGCCGGCTATTCTGCGGGGGAGGTGGAGTCGCGCTTCGCCGGCCTACTCAACGCGTTCAAATATGGGGCGCCGCCACATGGCGGGATGGCACCCGGTATTGACCGCATCGTCATGCTGTTGGCGGATACGCCCAACATTCGGGAGGTCGTCGCTTTCCCGATGAACCAGCAAGCACGGGATCTCTTGATGCAGGCTCCGGCACCAGTTTCGCCGGAGCGGCTAAAGGAGCTCCACATCAGACTTGATCTGCCGCCGGTTAAAAGTGCTAAACGCTGAGCCCTCGGCCGTGCGCCTTGGGGTTTGACCGAGAATTTCCATCCGAGACGGGTTAGAATTTTGCCCGGGGATCGTCGCGAACGAGACTTGCCTACCATGTGCAGACCGATATCGCGAGCTTCTGTCCGGCGGTATCGACCAGGGAGTGTTGTGTCCATGATCAGGCGGCGCATCGAATCGTTTGTCCTTGTCGCGGGATTGGTGGCAATGGCGGCGCCGACGGCCGGCGGCGCCGAGATCGCGCCGCACCGGGCGCTCTATTCGATGACCCTGGGTTCTGCCAGGAACGATTCGGGCGTGGTCGATGCACGCGGCACGATGGACTATGAATGGGGGGAGACCTGCGACGGCTGGACGATCGAGCAGCGCTATCGGCTCAAGATGCGATATGGCGAGACACCCGACGTGGATATCGTTTCGAGCTTCGTCACTTGGGAGTCGAAAGATGGGTTGCGCTATCGCTTCAATCAGAAGCAAACCCGAAACGGCGAGCTCGATCAGGATATTCGCGGCCAAGCGCGACTTGACGGTCCCGGAAAGGGCGGTGTCGCCGAGTTCGAGAAGCCGCAGCCACAGACCTTGAAACTCGAACCGGGCGTTTTGTTCCCGAGTGCGCACACAATCTTGCTGATCGACAAGGCACACGAGGGAGAGAATTTTCTCTCTCGCCACGTGTTCGACGGCGCCACCGACGAGAACGCGGTTCAGGTTTCGGCGGCAATCGGGGTCAAGGTCACCGCCGACCCCGCGGCGGTAACGCTCAGCCCTCTGCTGCAGCGGCCCGGCTGGCGCGTCCGGCTCGCCTTCTTCCCCGTCGATGCCAGTGTCGAGAAACCGGACTACGAACTGGGCATGCGCCTTCTCGACAACGGAGTTTCGCAGGACATGGTGATCGATTACGGCGAGTACTCGATCCGCGCCAAGCTCGACGATATCGAACCGCTGACCAAGCCGAACTGCTGACCCGATCGGCTACGCGCGTTCCCTCCTTCCCACGCGCGTGGGCGGAAGGCTGAGGCGAGCAGACGGTAGCGCGCGGCCGCGCTGGATCGAGCCCTCACCCAGTCTCTCGCGGAGCTGATCCATTGCGTGTTCGAGTCGGCGCGACCGGTCGATTCCGCGGTCGAACAGGGTCGGCGGGTCGGCAATACGGCTCTCGACGAGCGCGTCGGCCCCGACCCCGATCAGCCGAAACCGGCTGACGCCGTCCACTTCGCTGGCGAGCAGGGCCGCGGCGCTGCGAAACAGCGTTTCGACCAGCTGGGTCGGGTCTGCGAGGCGGCGTGAGCGCGTCCGCAAGTGAAAATCGGCGGTCTTGAGCTTCAAGGTGAATCGTGCCGGCGGCGAGTGAGGCTTGCTTCAGGCGGGCCGATACCCGCTCGCACAGCGGCCAGAGAGCGTGCGACAGCGCATCGGCATCGGCTTCGTCATTGGCCAGAGTGTTTTCCGCCGAGATCGTATGGGCCGGCGCATGCGCATTGACGGCGCGGCTGTCCTCGCCGCGCGCGAGACGCGCCAGACGCGCGCCGATCCGGCCGTAACGGACGTCGAGCTCGCGCTCCCCAAGCATGGCGAGCTGGCCGATCAGAGTGATGCCGTCTCCTGCCAGACGACGCTGCATCGCGGTCCCCACCCCCCACAGCAGGGACACCGGCTTGTCGGCAAGAAACGTGGAAGCCCCGCTGCGGCTGAGCACCGCAAAACCGCGCGGCTTGTCGAGGTCGGAGGCGAGCTTGGCGAGGAACTTATTATCGCTCAATCCGATTGACACCGTGAGGCCGAGCTCGGCTTCAACCCGAAGGGCGAGTGCAGCAAGGAGTTGGGCGGGGCACGCGCCGTGGAGCTTTTCGGTGCCGGAAAGATCGAGGAACGCCTCGTCGATCGATAACGGCTCGACGAGCGGCGTGAGCTGCAGCATCGCCGCGCGCACCGCGCGTCCTACCTCGCGATATTTTGCCATGTCCGGCCGGATCACGACCGCGTCCGGGCAGATGACGACGGGACGTTCGCTGAGGTTGGGCCGGTCACGCTTCTCGATCGTAGCGTAAAAAGCGTCGCTATCGACAGGGTGTCGAGTGCGGGCGTGGAAGACCTGGCGGGGCGAACCGCAATTACTGCAGCGCTCGCCGCGAGCCGCGGAAGTGGCAAGGGCGCCGCAATCGCGGCACAGCGCAGTCACCATTCTTCGCCCGGTCGCCATAGCCAAGCTGCGCCCCGGATCCCGCTCGAATCGCCGTGGACTGACGCAGCAGACGGTTAATAACCCGGTCTGAGAAGATGTACTGCGTCCATAGGACGGGAACCCGCTCGTAAAGCGCCGATATCCCGGAAACGCCGCCGCCCAGCACGATCGCGTCCGGATCAATCAGATTGATCACCGCAGCCAACCCACGGGCGAGCCGGTGAACGTAGCGATCGAGGGTCGCGCTGCATTCCGCGTCGCCGTGCTCGGCAAAGTCGGCAATCTCAGGTGCGCTCAGGCTCCGCCTAGTGTGG
>DATEQL010000599.1:0-2666 GCA_035272665.1 Allostellaceae bacterium | reverse complement strand
GCCTCGGCGCGGACAGGCGGCGCAGTCGCCGATCGCGAAGATGTCGGGATCGCGCGTGGTCTGCAATGTCGGCTCTACCACGAGCTGGTTGATGCGGTTCACCTCCAGCCCATCGAGGTGCCGTAATACCTCCGGGGCTTTCACGCCGGCCGCCCACACCACCAGTTCCGAAGCGATGAACGAGCCGTCGGCCAGCTGCAGGCCGTCCGCCGTCACTTCCGTGACCTTTGCGCCGGTATGGACCTCCACGCCCATCTCGTCGAGCAAGCGGTGCGTCGCCGCGGAGATGCGCTCCGGCAGAGCGGGCAGGATGCGGTCGGCAGCCTCGATCAGCACAATGCGGATGTCGCGCTGCGGATCGATGCGATCGAGCCCGTAGGCAACGACTTCGCGCGCGGTGCGATGCAGCTCGGCGGCCAATTCCGCCCCGGTTGCGCCGGCGCCGACAATCGCCACATGGAGCTGGCCGGGGCGCACCGGGCCGTCTTGCGTTTGAGCGCGGATGCAGGCATTCACCAGGCGCCGATTGAACCGCGCCGCCTGGGCCGGGGTCTCCAGCGGCACCGCATGCTCGGCGACGCCCGGTGTGCCGAAATCGTTGGTCACGCTGCCGATAGCAATCACCAGCGTGTCGTAACCGACCGATCGCGGCGGGGTGATCTCACGCCCCTCGTCATCGAAGGTGGCGGCGAGGCGCACCTCCTTGGCAGCGCGATCGAGGCCGATCATCTCGCCCAAGCGGTAGCGGAAGCCGTGCCAGTGAGCCTGGGCGAGATAGTTCACCTCGTACTCGCCGGGATCCATGCTGCCGGCCGCCACTTCGTGCAGCATCGGCTTCCAGAGATGGGTCCGGGTGCAGTCCACCAATGTGACCCGAGCCCGCGCACGCCGGCCGAGGCGGTCGCCGAGCCGGGTGGCGAGCTCCAACCCCGCCGCGCCGCCGCCGACCACAACAATCCGGTGCAGGGCCTCGTCACCAAGGGGCTCGTTCGGGCGCATTGCCGCCGTCTCGTGCGCGTCGACGGGAGACTGGCCGGGGCGATCAACGACTATTTGAGCGCGCGGTTCCATGAGCGTCGTATTGTGGTGGTCCTGTCGCAGCATCACAGCGGCCCGACAGTTATTCCCAGCCTGCTACTGCGGCATCTTCAGCGACCGTCGTTTAGGCCCGCATCGACGGCGGCGAGCAGACCGAGGGCCGACCAGTCGAGCCCAGCCCAGCCGCGCGCCATCATCGCGACGAGGCGGTCGTGGACAAGGCTCGCGGCAGGCATCGGCACCGCCGCGTGCTCGGCTTCGGCCAGTGCGAGTCGGAGGTCTTTGATGGCGAGCGGCACGGCCATTCCCGGCGGGCTGTAGTGCTCCTCGACGATCTTCCCGCCGTAAGTCTTATGGACCCGCGAATCGAACAGCGAATTGGTCAGGACATCGTACGTGAGGTGGCCATCGACCCCGCCCTTTCGCAACAGGGCCAAAACCTCCCCCATGCATTCAAGGGTCGTCGCGGTGAGGACGTTGGCAGCGAGCTTGAAGAGGTTCGCTAATGCGGCGTCGTCGCCGATCACGAACAGCCGCTGACCGAGGCGCTCGATCAATGGGCGGACCTTCTCCAGCGCCGAGGGCGGACCTGCGGCGAGCACGAAGAGCTTCCGTTCCCGCGCGAAGTCCGGATTCCCGAGCACCGGTGCGGCGACATAATCCTGTTGATGGCGCGCATGCTCCTCGGCGACACGGCGGGAAATCGTCGGGCTGACCGTGCTCGTGGAAATGTGGACCGCACCCGGAGCGAGAACGCCCACCAGCCCGTCGGGCCCGAGTGCCACCGGGGCAAGCGCGTCGTCGTCGGGAAGGGAAGTCAGCACCACATCGCAGGCGGCAAGATCGGCGAGCCCCGCGGCGGCGCGAGCGCCGGTCACCGCCGCCGTCCGCTTCGCATCTCGGTCATAGACGAACACCTGATGACCGTCTTCGACGAGATTGACGGCAAAAGCGTGTCCCATGTGGCCGAGGCCGATCACGCCGACACGTCTGATTACGAATTGGGCGGGTCCGGAAGGTTGACTCGTATCGGCGGTCGAAGTGGTCAGGAGTCCCTCGCTGGCGAAATAGGAGCGATGCGCGGGTTAGCTGGCTAATCGAGGCACGCGAGTGTTTGATACTCAGGTTTGTAGAGGTGCCACCGAATGAATGCCTCCATATTGGCCGGACGATCCACGCGGGCCAGGCCGGCATCAAAGACGAGCTTAGCTACTCGCGCAGCAGTCTGAACCTCGACCTCTAAGATGTTCGATTGCGGCGGGAACAGCATCCCAAGCTTCAACTGGTCGGAGGTTACCTGGTCGGCGACGGCGTGTGCCGCCTCAATGAACATTTCATCGGTGACGCGCTTCGCATTCGTGGCGTAGATCGCCATGCCGACGGCGGGGAAGATATAGAGATTGTTCGCCTGCGACGGCAGGAACGTCTGGCCGTCGAAGTGAACCGGCGGGAACTGCACGCCGCCGGCATAGACCGCCTTGCCCTTTGACCAGGCATAGGCCTGCTCCGGCAGGCATTCGTGTTTTTCGATCGGGTTGGACAGGGCAAAGATGATTGGCCGATCGTTGAGGCGCGACATCGCCTCGACGACCTCCTGCGAGAACAGTCTGCCCACGGTACTGACGCCG
>DATEQL010000598.1:0-4148 GCA_035272665.1 Allostellaceae bacterium | reverse complement strand
GGCCTGCGATAGTCATCGCGGCGACTTCCAGCGACCCTTTGCCGAAGCGGAGATTCGCGCTAAATTCCACGAGCTCGCTGGCGTCGTGCTTACCCCTGAGGGAGTGTCCCGCGTCGAAGACGAGGTCGATCGCTGCGAAGTTTGGCAAAGCATCGACGAGCTGACCCAATTGCTCCGACGCTACGGTCGTCCTTAGCGCATCAGGCTCGATGAATCCCGCCTCGGATCAGCTCGATCTCGACCCCGCGGCGTCTACTAGATCTTGCCAGGAACGATCGGCCGTCAACGCTGGAACCCAGAGCCGGCCGGCACGGGCCAGGCACGCCCGATCTCCGAGCGACAACCCCGCCCGGCGCGTGGCCGACAAGAGCAGCCCGACCTTTTGGGCGCTCCGCAGCATCAGGGATGTGTTGATGGCAACGAAAAATGTCCTCATCCTGAGGAGGCCGCGCAGCGGCTGTCTCGAAGGACGCACTGCGCTGACCCAGCCGATCGTCGATTCTTTCACAAGCTCGCTGCGGGTGGGTGAGGATCGACGAAATCTGCTGTTTGGTTAAGACCGCGAAATCGTCGGGCTCAACTCTCGACAGTCGCCTCGGCTCTCGTTAGGAGAGGCACGATCCCGCTCGGACACCGGCGCGGACCATTCTTGCGAGCGAGTGAAACTGGAGAGCGACCATGCTGCGCTGCCCAAATTCCCTGTTTACCAAGCTTCCCGGCTGCTGGTTCGCCCTGGTCGGCTGGCTGGTCATCTTTTCCCCGACCCCGGCGGAGGCAACGTCGGGCCCGGGAGAGGTGGTCCGGCATTTCTGTGGCCAACTGCTCGAGGTGATGCAGCACGCCGCGACATTGGGAGCGAGGGGCCGCTACCAGAAGCTCGAGCCGATCGTGCTCGGCACGTTTGACGTGCCGTTCATGGCGCGGCTGTCGATCGGGCCGACCTGGGCCAGACTGTCGAGTGAGCAAAAGCGCCGTGTCGCGCAAGCCTACGGCCGTTATATTACCGCCGTCTACGCTACCCGGTTTGACGGGTATTCCGGCGAACGGTTCGAGTTTTTCGGCGAGCAGCAGATCAGGCACGGCACGATGGTCAAGACGCGGATCGTCAAAGCGAATGGCGAGCCGGTATCGATTAATTTCGTGCTGCACGACAACGACATTGCGTGGCAGGTCCGGGACGTCTACCTCGACAGTGCGATCAGCGAAGTGGCGACGCGGCGCTCGGAGTTCTCCGCGGTGCTGCGCAGCAGTGGCATCGATGCCCTGATCGCCTCCCTGAACAAGAAAGCGGACGACCTCCAGATCTGACGGCCGGGTCAGCGCAGCGGGGCGAAGGCGGTCTCGCGCGTGCGCGACAGGATCGCGAGAGTGACAATCGCCGCCACTATAACATAGGCGGCCGGCGCGTAGCTGTTGCCGGTCACCTGCACGAGACGGCAGCGATGAACGGCGCAAACCCGCCGAGGATCGCGACGGCGATATTGTAGCCGATCGATAGTGCGATATAGCGCACCCAGGTCGGAAAGATCTCGGCATAAAATGCCGGGCAAGTGCCCGGATAGGGGACTTACAGCAAAACCATCAGCAGCTGAGCCACGATCGCCAGCCCGACACTGCGGGACGAGGCCATTAAGAAGAACGGATAGCGCAGCACCGCGTAGCCGATACAGGAGGCGATCAACGGCGGCCATCGCCCGAGGCGGTCCGAGAGCCAGCCCATCAGCGTCGACAACAGCGAGACGGCCGGATCGCCGCTCGGAAAGAAGAGCTGCGAGATCGTCGATACGAGACGCCATAAACGCCAAAATCGTACCACTCCAGGACATTGCCGATCACGGCCGCGGTGATCGCCTTGCGGTATTGCGCTGCGGCCGGTGCCGAAAGATCGGCTGCTGAGACGGTCCTGCTCCTTTCCTCCTACGTGGCCGTCTCGTGGCGCGCACGACCATAGACGATCGGCACGGCCCGCGCCTCGAAGCGAACTTGTCCGGCGACGTTGCGATCCCCTTTAGCCTGCCCAATATCGTCGATCCGGCCGCGCTCGACGGTGAGCACCCTTGGCTATCAAAAAGACACCGGCTAGCCGTGCATGGCCAAGACCGGCTTCAAATCAATATTTTCAAAACAGCGGAACCGCGATCGAGGCGAGAGTGGCATTCCCTTTTGGCGAGCCCAACTAAATACATCCGCATCGAGCTATCGCGCCGCCGATGGCCCGTCGGAGCTTGATCAGGGTCAATGCGGCACCGCAGTCGGAGGATCAGCCTCCGATATGCAGACGACCGCCCACGTTTTTGCTCGGCCCCGTTGATAGCGAGGAACTTGTCTCCGATCAAACGCCAAGCCGGCCGCGCCGAACGCCTGCCGCAGCCCGGCTGTGCTCGCGGGCCGAGCCCGATCGGGATTCCCCTTCCGGTCGGCGAGAGAGATGCGGCAGAGCGGCGGCGAACCCGCCGTCGTCCGCCTCTTTGGGCGGCGCTGCTGGCATTGCTCTCGATCGGCGCCGGAGCCGTTTACTGGCTCTCGGCGCCGCCTTCGATGACCGTCGTGCATCCCCGCCGCGGGCCGGCGGTCCAGGCGGTCTATGCGACCGGCACGGTCGAGCCGACCGTCATGGTGCCGATCTCCGCCCACAACATGGCGCGGCTTGTCGAGCTCGATGCGGATGAGGGCAACATCGTCGTCAAGGGGCAGCTCCTCGCCAAGCTCGAAGACGACGATCTGCGACGGGCGGTGGAAGTCACCGAGGCAGAAGAGCGGTACACGAAGGCGGAGCTGGATCGTCTCGCCGTGCTGGTCGAGCGGCAGGTGGTGGCCCGGAGCGCCTACGACCGCGCCAAGGCCGATTGGGAGAAGGCGCGGGCTGCGGCGGCGCGCGCGGCGGTCGAGGCCGGGTATCTGCAGCTCGTGGCGCCGGCCGACGGCACCGTTATCCGCCGCGACGGCGAGATCGGCCAGATGATCGGCGCGAACCAGACCGTCTTCTGGCTGTACTCCAACGCGCCATTGCGGATTTCCGCCGAGGTGGACGAGGAGGACATCGCCCAGGTCCGCCCCGGACAGCAGGTGCTGATCCGCACCGATGGCTTTCCCGGTCAAACCTTCCATGGGCAGGTGCAGGCCGTCACGCCCAAGGGCGATCCGGTGGCGCGAAGCTATCGCGTGCGCATATCGCTCCCCGCCGGCACGCCGTTGATGATCGGGATGACGACCGAGACCAATATCATCCTTAGGCAGAGCGACCACGCGCTCCTGCTCCCCGCGGAAAGCGTCCAGCAAGATACCGTCTGGCGGGTCGATAACGGGCGCCTCTCACCGCAAAAGGTCAGGGTCGGCGCCAAAGGGGCGACGGAAGTCGAAATCCTGGAGGGTGTCAGCGACGGCGACTGGATCGTGGCTGCACCCTCGCCAGGCTTAAAACCGGGTCAAGAGGTCCATGCCGTTCTCGCCGCGGAACGGCGATGATCGGGCTTATGCCCGGCATCGCGCTTAAGCACCTGCTCGCGCGTCGGCGCCAGAGCCTCGTCTCGCTATCTGGCATCGTGCTCGGGGTCGCGTTTTTTCTCGCGGTGTCGTCGCTGATGCAGGGTTCGGAGACTGATTTCATCCGGCGGCTGGTCGATAATTCGCCGCACATCACGATCCAGGACGAGTTCCGCAACCCGCGTCTGCAGCCCGTCGAGGAACTCTATCCTTCGGGCGCGATCGAAATCCGCCGGGTCAAGCCGCTGACCGAAACCCGCGGCATCCGCGGCTATCCTCAGATTCTGGAAGGTTTGCGAACTCAGCCGGCGTTGCGCGCCTCGCCGGTTCTGGCCGGCCAGGCGCTGGTCAGCTTTGCCGGCAAGGACATCGCCGTCAGCCTCAACGGCATGATCCCGGCCGAGGTCAACGATGTCTCGACGATCCAGAACTATATGGTCGCCGGCAATGTCGACGCACTGACCATCAATCCCGACGGCATCATCCTCGGCGACGCTCTGGCCCGCAAACTATCACTGGCACTCGGCGAGAATGTCACGGTCACCGCCCCGACCGGCGAGGTTCATACCTTCAAGATCCTCGGACTGTTCCATACCGGCCGTGCCGATTACGACAACACCCAGACCTTTGCCGATTTGAAACGCGTTCAAGCGCTGCTCAAGCGG
>DATEQL010000597.1:0-2865 GCA_035272665.1 Allostellaceae bacterium | reverse complement strand
GCATGACGAAGTGGCGCGCGCTCAGCTCGAGTGCCCAGCTGATTCTCGATCCCGCTTCCGGTGCCCGCGCCATCGTAAGGGACACCCGCGCCGACGCGGCATACCGATTTCACTGGAGTGTCCTCCCCTCGGAGGAGTCTCTCCCGATCGCCGCCGGGCGCACGGGAGGGCCTGCACGGGCGCGGTCGGTCGCTGAGGAAGCCCTCCGTGCCTATGCAGCGGATTTCCGCATGCAAACCTAGCTAACTTACGCTGACCTCCCGATTCTCGACACACGCCCCGAATCCTAGGTGACGGCTGGCGGCTTTACGTTGTCAGCGGTCATCAGCCCGCCTTAAGCCCGTGGATCGCCGAGCATCATAAGAGAGGGCCATCCGGGGAATTTCGGATAGAATCGGCCTAATGACCCCGCGGCGCGATACCCTTCCCTCACTTGCGCCGGCACCATCGCGCGACTTTCCGGCACTCCGCCGGGTTCTGCTATTCGCATTGCCGTACCGGATGCGGATCGTCGGTGCGATGCTGGCTCTTCTCGCTGCCTCGGCGACCGTGCTGGGGCTCGGTCAAGGGTTGCGTCGGCTGGTCGATGACGGTTTCAAGAGCGGTGACGCGGCGACGCTCGACCGCGCGGCTCTCGTGCTTGTCGGCGTCGTCATCCTGCTCGCCGGTTCGACGTTCTGCCGCTTCTATCTCGTCTCCTGGATCGGCGAGCGTGTCGTCGCCGATATCCGCGGCGCCGTGTTCGACCGGGTCATCGCACTGAGCCCGGCCTATTTTGAGGTCCACCGCACTGGCGATATCCTGTCGCGGCTCACCACCGACACGACTGTGTTGCAAACGGTGATCGGCTCGACGGTCTCGCAGGCGCTGCGCAACGCCCTCCTTCTGGTTGGCGGCCTCGTCATGCTTGCCGTGACCAGCATCAAGCTGACCCTTCTTGTCCTGTTGATCGTGCCGGTCGTGATCGTCCCGATTTTATTCTACGGCCGGCGGGTGCGGCGTCTGTCGCGCGATAGCCAGGATGCGATCGCCGTTTTCGGGGCTTATGCCGAAGAGACGATCAACGCCATTCGCACAGTACAAGCCTTCACCCATGAGGCGGTGGACCGTGCCCGCTTCGGGACGCGCGTTGAAACGGCCTTCGCCGTCGCACGGTGGCGGATCGCGATGCGTGCCGTGCTCACCGGGCTCGTCATCCTGCTCGCCTTTGGGGCGATCGCGTTGGTTCTCTGGATCGGTGGCCGCGACGTGCTGGCTGGGCGGATCAGCGCCGGCGATCTGTCGGCCTTCGTCTTTTATGCCGTTGTCGTGGCGATGGCGGTAGGCACGCTCTCTGAAGTCTGGGGCGACATCCAGCGTGCCTCAGGTGCCGCGGCGGCGATCACCGAACTGCTCGACAGCGTGGCCGACATCAAGGCTCCGCCGGCGCCGGTGGCCTTGCCCGATCCGCCGCGTGGGATCGTCACCTTCGAGGATGTCGAATTCTGCTACCCGGCATCGCCCGGTCGCTCGGCGCTCCAGGGCTTCACAATCGCCGTGGCGCGGGGCGAGACGGTGGCGCTGGTCGGTGCCTCAGGCGCTGGTAAGACGACGGTTTTTCAATTGCTGCTGCGGTTTTACGACCCACAACACGGCGCCGTGCGGATCGATGGGGTCGATCTGCGCGCCGCCGATCCGGCCGAAGTGCGCAAGCGTATCGGATTGGTGCCGCAGGATCCGGTAATCTTCGGCGCCGATGCCTGGGAAAATATCTGCTTCGGTCGACCGGGTGCTACACAGTCGGAGATCCGCGCCGCCGCCGAGGCGGCTCACGCGGCCGAGTTCCTCGACACCCTACCACGCGGCTTCGCCACCTTTCTCGGCGAGAAGGGCGTGCGCCTCTCGGGTGGGCAACGTCAGCGCATTGCGATCGCCCGCGCCATACTGCGCAACCCGGCGATCCTGCTGCTCGACGAAGCGACGAGCGCGCTCGATGCCGAATCAGAGCATGTTGTGCAGCGCGCGCTTGCCGCGTTGTCGGCGGGTCGTACCACGATTGTCATCGCCCATCGCCTGGCGACCGTGCTCCGGGCCGACCGGATCATCGTCTTGGAAGACGGCCGAGTCGCCGCCGTCGGCAGCCATGCCGAGCTGCTGAGTCAAGGCGGTCTCTATACCCGCTTAGCCGCGCTCCAGTTCGACCAAGCCGGTGCGCCGATATCAGGCGCCAAATCCTATCAGAGGACGAACCTGGCTACCTAACCCATGGTTCGATGTTGAAGGCGTGGGAGCTCCGGGGATCGAGCTCTTTGTCGCCGAACCTCTCTCCCGCGCCTTAGCGCCACATCTCGCGAAGCCGCACGGAGATGTCGACCCGGGGAGCGGGGCCAGCGGGGTGCCCATCGCCGGTGGAAGAAGGCGGCGTGCCCTCAATGCGGGTAAACAAGCCGAGGATTTCGTCCGGCAGAAAGCGCGATCGCGGTGCGAGGACGTGACTACGACCATGCCGGTGCTGCTGAATTCGATAAAAGCGTCGCGGCTGCACGAGATGAAGGTGCTCTCGCGCACGCGTCATCGCCACGTAGAGCAGCCGGCGCTCCTCGTCGATCTGCTCGGGTTTGCCGGTGGCCATATCCGACGGGATGCAGCCGTCCACCAGATTGAGGATAAAGACTGTGTCCCATTCCTGCCCCTTGGCAGAATGGATGGTCGACAAGATCAGATAGTCTTCGTCGAGTAGCGGCCGGCCCGCCTCCGCGCCGCTCGCATCCGGCGGATCGAGGGTCAGTTCGGTCAGGAAACGCTCGCGGCTGGCGTAGCCGGAGGCAATCTGCTCGAGCTGGTCGAGGTCTCCGGCACGGGAAGCCGGATAATCGTAAAGACGCT
>DATEQL010000596.1:0-4447 GCA_035272665.1 Allostellaceae bacterium | reverse complement strand
AGCGGGACAGGCGCCCGACTGCCACAATATCCGGAAGCAGACGGGCATCCAGATCCTGGGTCACGACGGTCCTTCACGCACCCAAATCGTCACGACGGACGAGTCCAAAGAGACTGGGTGGACCAATAGCTACCTGCCGTCAACCCCGCCGCCTTCTGTCGCCAAAGGCCCCAGCGCAGCGAAATGATGCGACCGGCTTTTAAAGGGTTTCCGAGGAACAAAGGCGCCCTGCTCCCTGGTGACCGGGGCCCCAGCCGTCTTGCATCGGCAGCAGACCATTGCCCCATAGGAGCCGAGGTGCCTTGCCGCATATCCCGCCGCGTCCTCCGAACAGCGCGATAAGGTCGGGGCATTCGACCCGGAGGCGCTGCCTCCATCTAGGTGACCCCCGCCTTGCGGCCCAGAAAGGGACCTAATGATTGTGCATGGATAGCTGCTGGTCAGCGCCGCCCGGGCTTTGACTCGACGTGGACCTTGCAATTGCTTATACGGCATGATATAATTGCGATGTTCGCAGATACGCAGGAGGTACGATGGCTATTTATATCGCCGGAGGAGCAGGGGAAACAGCGGTCCGACCGGAGGCTGCCGAATGACCGACTGCTGCGGGGCTCGGTCGCATTGCAATCAAAGAGAGAATACGCCTGATCCCGTCATGCAATAGCAGGCGGCTCGGCAAATACCGCTCAATGAAAAGTTGTAAGTCCAGCTCGGTCGCGCAGGCGGGCAACAGCCGCGATATCGAGAATATGATACGAAGGCGGGAGCGTGGAGCACAGCAATGATCGATGATCGCGACTATGTCGGCTACGGCGCCGACCCGCCCGATCCGCGATGGCCCGGCGGGGCCAGGATCGCCGTCAACATCAACCTCAATTTCGAGGGCGGCGGCGAGCGCTCGGTGATGGACGGCGACGGGGGCAGCGAAGGTGCTTTGAACGATATCGGCATGCCTTCATTGCCGGGCGTGCGCAGCCCGATAGTCGAATCGGTCTTCGAATACGGCTCGCGCGTCGGCGGTTGGCGCTTGTTGCGCCTGTTCCGCAGGTTCGGGATCAAGGTCTCGCTATTGGCGGTGGCCAAGGCGGCCGAGCGCAACCCCGAGATCACCCGGGCCTTTGTCGAGGACGGCCACGAGATCGTCAGCCACGGCTACCGCTGGCTCGACTATCAGACAATCCCGGAAGAGATCGAGCGCGAGCATGTCCGCCTCGGCATCGATACGATCGAACGCGTCGCCGGGATCCGTCCGGTCGGCTGGATGACCGGCCGGCCAAGCGCCAACACCCGCTGCCTCCACCTCGAGCTCGGCGGCTTTCTCTATGACCGTGACTCGCTGAACGACGAACTGCCGTATTGGATCTCGGTTGGCAGCGCGCGTCACCTGATCATCCCTTATTCCTTCGAGACCAACGACAATCGGTTCGACGAAAATCGCGGTTTCTCTACCGGCGAGGATTTCGCCCGGTACATGATCGACTGCTTCGAGGTCATGTATGCGGAGGGCGTCGACCACCCCAAGCTGATGTCGCTGGCGTTGCACGATCGGCTGATCGGCCGCCCCGGGAGGATCACCGGGCTCATCAAGTTTCTCGATCACGTCACCGCGCGCGATCGTGTGTGGATCTGCACCGGACGCGAGATTGCCGAGCATTGGCGGCGCGTCCATCCCGGTTGAGCACGATTTCTTCCGAGAAAAAAGCGGCGTTTCACCGATGCTTGCGGGTCAGACCATCGTCTCGGAAATACGCGCGACCGTCGCGGTCGCCGGCCCGCTTGCCGCCGCCAATCTGGCGCAGATGGCGATGGGTTTCACGAACACGGTTATGGTCGGGAGCCTCGGCAGCGCGGCACTCGCCGCGGCGGGGCTCGGAACAAGTCTCTATTTTACGATTGCCCTCGTGTGTTCGGGCATTCTGACCGCGGTGGCGCCGCTCGCCGCGCATGCGATCGGTGCCGGTGACAGCCGCCGGGCCGGACAGGTCGCCCGCGAAGGCCTGGTTCTCGCGGCATTGCTGGCGGTACCGGTTATTGCAACCTTGATGGTAGTCAATCGGCTGCTTGCGGGGTTCGGCTACGATCCTGCCCTCGCTGCAGAAATCGGCCGCTTCCTCGGTGCGATCGCCTGGGCGGCCCCGGGCTTCCTTGGTTTCGCCGTGTTGCGAAGTTTACTTGTTGCGGCCTCGCACAGCCGGACCGTGATGGTGGTGCTGATCCTGTGCATCCCGATGAATGCCGGTCTGAATTGGATCCTGATCTTCGGCCACTTCGGCGTACCGGCACTCGGCATTGCGGGCTCGGGCTGCGCGACGGCGATCATCCAATGGCTGATGTTCGGCGGTCTCGCAGTCTACGCCCAGGTAATGCCGAGCCTCGCCAAATACCGAATTAGGCCGCTTTCGCGCCGCTGGGACGAGACCGGGCGTATCCTGCACCTCGGTCTGCCGATCGGCGGGATCCTGGGGCTCGAGATCGGCGTTTTCGCCACCACCGGAATCCTGATGGGCTTGCTCGGAGCGGATGCGCTCGGCGCGCATCAGCTCGTCATGAACTGCATCAGCGTGATTTTCATGGTGCCGCTCGGCATCGCCCAGGCGGCCACCGTCCGAGTTGCTGCGGCGCTCGGTTCCGGCGCTGCGGATACGGCGCGCCGAGCCGGTTTTGTCGCGATCGCGCTCGGTGTGGCCTATATGGCGCTAATGGCAGTCGTGCTGGTCGCCGCTCCGCGTGCCATCGCAAGGATCTACGTCGATATCGACGCCCCGGCCAATCGAGGTCTCGTCGGGATTGCGCTTTACCTGTTGGCGATCGCGGCGCTCCTCCAGATCTTCGATGGGGTGCAGGCGATCGCCGCGGGTGCGCTGCGCGGCTATCGAGATACCACCGTGCCGCTGCTGCTCGCGGTTATCGGCTATTGGGGGGTCGGCTTTGTCGGCGGCTGGCTACTCGCCTTCCCGGGCGGCTGGGGCCCTATCGGCCTCTGGTCGGGCTTGGCGGCAGGGTTGGCCGCGGTTGCTCTGATGCTGATCCTCCGGTTGCATTTCTGCGCCGGCAGCGCAACGCTGCACAAGAGGCTGGGAGCCGTGCCGGCGGGGGAGTGACGATTGATCCGTCGCGAGCCTTTCGGCCAGCCGCCCACTCTACGCGGTTCAGCTGCGCGGCGCGTGCTTGGAGAGGATGCGCTGCAAGGTACGGCGATGCATCTTGAGCCGGCGCGCGGTCTCCGAGACGTTGCGGTCGCACAGCTCGAAGATCCGCTGGATGTGCTCCCACCGCACCCGGTCGGCCGACATCGGATCCTCCGGCGGTTCGGGGGCGCCGTCGTCTTGGGCGAGCAGCGCGCGCTCGACGGCGTCGGCATCGGCCGGCTTGGGCAGATAGTCGATCGCTCCCGCCTTCACCGCCGCGACCGCAGTCGCGATGTTGCCGTACCCGGTCAGCATCACGATGCGGGCGCCCGGACGAGTGTTGCGCAATGCGGTGACGACCTCGAACCCCCGGCCGTCGCCGAGCCGCATGTCGACAACGGCGAAGGCCGGCAGCTGATCAGCCGCTACGGCAATCCCGCCGGCGACGCTGTCCGCGGTAGCGACGACAAAGCCGCGCCGCTCCATCGCCCGGGCAAGCCGTTGGCACAACGGCGCATCGTCGTCGACGATCAACAATGTCCGTTCGGATTCCGGCAGGCCACGCAGCACAGTGGAAAGCCCCTCTATGGAGCCGCCGCGATTCGGTCGCTCGCTCTCGTTCATGACATTTGCCCCTCGGTACGTTAGCCCGCGGGCGCCCTCCCGGGTTCACCGCCCGCTACCGACGCTCATGCGTCGCCGTCGCGGGCGTACGAATTCTTTCTACCGCTTCCAGATTGGCACGGTTCCAGGAAATCGCAACATGCGCGCCGCCATCGGCGAGGTTATCGAAGGCGAGCTTGGCACCGCTGCGCTCGAGCAGACTTTGCGCGATAAAGATGCCGAGCCCCATATGGTCCGTCACACCGGCGCGGGTCGAAAGATAAGGTTCGCCGAGGCGCCCCAGCAAGTGGAGGGGAAACCCCGGTCCGTCATCGTCGATCTCGACCGTGACCGTCGCCGGATCCCAGAAAGTGGTGATGCTCACCTCGCGAGCGGCGAACTGAACCGCGTTCTGGATAAGGTTGTTGAGCCCATGCATGATCTCGGGGCTGCGCCGGACGAGCGGCTCCTCCCCGGCGGGCTCGCCGGCCGTCGCGAGAATCAGCCTCACCCCCTGATCGCGGTAGGGCGCAGCCGCGGCCTCGGCCAGGGCCGAAATCGGCAGCCGCGTATAGGGCGAGCCGCCGTCTTCCTCCGGATGGTGCGCGAGCTCCGCGAGAATCCGTCGGCAGCGCTCGGATTGGCTCAAGAGCAGTGCCGCATCCTCGGCGTAGGGGCTGTCGCCCGGCAGCTCCCGCGCCAGCTCTTTGGCGACG
>DATEQL010000595.1:0-15871 GCA_035272665.1 Allostellaceae bacterium | reverse complement strand
ATCGCTCGTCTTGATTGTGCCGGTTCGCATAAGGTGAAAAATACATCTGGGGGAATCACCACATCGCTAGCGCCGCTATCGAGAAGGAAGTTCAATGTGATCGCGTCATTTATGCGAACCGGAACCAAACAGACGCCGCCTTGGCACCGAAGCTGTATCGTCTCACCGGCGGCCGATCGGCTCAGCAGTAACAGGAGGACGGCGACGAGAAAACGAGACATCGGAGTCTCCGCCAGTTTCCGCAACCGCACGCCTCTCTTCATGTGATCGATCGCCTCAACCTTGACGCGCTGATCCCAAGTTTGGCCCTGTACCGGTTGTGTTTCGCTTTGGTTGCCGATTGTCGAGATTGAGCCCATGCGGGTCTATCATCTGGCGAGGCAAGGCGTATGTGCCGGAGGCTGTCGTACATCCTCTGGACGCTGTTCAAAATCAGCGCCACAGCGAGAATCGATGCGAGTTTTCACATGGCGGCTCACAATCAGCGTCCTGGCAAACTGCGGAACGGAGGATAAACCCCACCCCAGTCTCAATCTAGCAACATCTTGTTCCCAGCCGTCTTCGGCTTCCTCGGTATAGGCCGCATATAGAATTGGCAGAATTAGGGGATCGGGCACCTCCGTCGCTTAATTCGCACGAATATTGATCTCCTTGCTCGGACCCACTCCAGACCTATTTTGCTTGTCCGGCATTGGTGGAGCAAAGCTAGCTGGTAGCCCGTGCTGTGCTGACTGCGAGCTCACCCACCGCTGCGGCGAGCGTGGTCAGACCTACCGCTGACGGGCGCCGTGGGTCGGCTATGACCCGTGGCGCTCCGTTCTGAGACCTGAATGGTCGGTTCATCGAATAGCGGCCTAACCGGTGGGTATCGCACGGCGCCGGGATCAAGCCGGCTAGGTGTCAGGGGTTCGAGGTTGCCGGGTCGCGGCCGAGCGTTTCGATTACCTCACGCACCAGTCGGACGAGACCGGGGCGCCGTTCGTCGGAGCCGTCGCATCGCCCCCGAAAGCGCAGAACGGCGTCGCCCGCCACGCCGCGCTCGACCCGCGCTTTGGCCCTGGGGTGGTCGCTCCGATTGCTCTAAGAGCCGACGCGGTAGTCGGTGTCGAGCGTAAAAGGCCGAGAACCCGACCCAGCCCTCGGGCGAAACGCGGCGATCGCCCGCCACGCCGTCGCCGAGCTGCGCAAACGAAGCGGTCGTGCCGTTCGGATCCGTGTGAGCGCCGGTGCGACCTCTCTGCGCGACAACCAGATTGACGCGTCGCCAAGCCTTCTGGCGCGTCTGGACCGGCCGACGCGACTTCTTAATCTAGCGCAGCGGCGTCCAGAAGCGGCAGCCGTTGAGGAACAGGTTGACGCAATCATCGGCCCAAGCGTCGAGCTCGGCCTCGCTCATCGGCGTGCCGAGGCCGAGGGCGCGGCGCTGCGGCAAGGTGACGACGAGCTGGAGGAACTGCTCGGCGGCAAATTCCGGGCGATCGATCGCCAGGCCGCCGGCGCGCGCCTCGCGATCGAGCATGGCGGCGATCTGTCCAATCACCTCGGCCCGGCCGTCTTCGCGTGCAACGATCGCGGCGAGCTCGGGAAAGCGCTGCGCCTCGGCCACCATCAGCCGGTTGAGCGAGAGCGCCATCGGCATCAGGGCGGCGCGCAGTATCAGCCTCGCCAGGCGCCGTAGGACCTCCTCCAGGCTGCCGCCCTCGTAAAGCGGCGTGCCGGCCGGCGGCCGCAGCCCGTGGATGATCCGGTGCATGACGGCGCCGAAGAGCGCCGCCTTGTCCGGAAAGCGGTGGTAGAAGGTGCGCTTGGAAATACGGGCACGCTGCGCCACGGCCTCGACGCTGGTGGCGCCATAGCCTTCGGCGAGGAATAACTCGGTGGCGGCGTCGAGGATGCGCTCACCGAGAAGTGCGGCCGCCGCGCGCGACGGGCGGCCGCCCCGTCGGGGCGGAACCGTCGTCGCCGCGTCCCCGCCGCTCAGCGGCCGTAATAACCCTGAGGCGGCCCGTAGTAAGAGGGCGGTGGGGTATAATAGGCCGGAGCCGGCGGGTAATAGGCCGGATAGGCCGGTCCGGGCGCATAGAACGGAGCGGCCAAGACGCGAACCGGCGCCGTCACGATCGTGGCGGCGCCGACGACCACCGCGGCACCGAGTGCGGCCAATCCAAAAACGAGCCCCCCGTGATGATACCCATGCGCCGAGGCGGGTGCGACCGGTGCCGTGGCAAGAGCAACCGCAGCGCAGGCACCGATAATCGCGGCTCTGTACGTCACCATGACCAATTCCCCTATCAGCGTCGCGATGCCATTCGCGACAACGAGCATATAGCTTCGGAATAAACGAAACGCAACAGGTGCGTTGCGTTATTTTTCGAACCTGCGAAACCATCGAAGCGATCTCCTCCGCGTTCCGGCCGCTGCCGACCGTTCAACCGCGGCAAGCCGCTCTTGGAGCTCGGCACGCGCGGCATGCATTCCGACACGGGCTGCGAAGAGCCTCCCTACTTGGCGCAGCGGGCAGCGGGGCCGTTCAACCACCCGACCGAGATGATGCCCCACCCCAACGGCGACATCTACGTGACCGCGGCTACCGCAACGCCCGCGTGCACCGCTTTACCCGCGACGGCCGGCTCGTCAAATCGTGGGGCACGCCGGGCAAGGCCAAGGGCCAGTTTCACCTGCCGCACAGCATCGCCTTCGATGATGACGGCAAGCTTTATGTGGCCGATCGATCGAACGAGCGCATCCAGATCTTCTCGCCCGACGGTGTCTTCCTCGGCCAATGGACCGGCATGGGAGGCCCCAACGACATCACCCGCGGCAAGGACGGCAATTTCTACATCACCGAGCAAGAAGACGACGGCAAGTCGGCCTATGTCTGCGTCCGCGACGGACAAGGAAATGTGCTCGCCCGCCTGGAGAGCCGTCATGTCCACGGCGTGGGCGTGGACTCGCGCGGCGACATCTACGCCGGATTGACTCAGGAGCGCAGCGTCGACAAGTTCGTGCGAACAGGCTAAACGCCAACGGTCGTTCGTCGGCTGCCACCACCCCTGTGGTGACCGACTTGAACCGGCGCGGCGGGAGGCGGCGGTGAAGACTAACCTTGGGCCGGGTCTGCATGTTGCTCCGGGCCAGGCCGCCAATGTCTCAGCCTATTACCGCTGGACCGGCCGGTGGTCTCGCCTCTTCGTGCCAGCGGTAATTTCCGCTGCCGAGATAGCGTCAGGATGCCGAGTACTCGATATCTCGACCGGGACAGGTGAGGCGGCGTTGATGGCGCTCCCGGCCGTTGGAAGCTCCGGGGTTGTCGTCGGTGCAGATATCGCTCCAGCTATGCTTGTCGGCGCACGCGACCGGTTAAAAGATCCAACGTTTTGTCCTGTGGCTGCGGATGGCCAGGCGCTTCCGTTCGAGAGCGGTACTTTCGACGCGGTAATATGCCAGCTCGGCTTGCAGTTTTTTCCCGACCCCGCACGTGGGCTGGCAGAGTTCCATCGCGTGCTCAGGCCTGGCTGCTGCGCGGCACTATGCGTGATTTCCACCCCCGACCGGGCGCCGATGTGGGGGGTCGTCGCTGACGTCCTGAACCGGTTCGTTCCTGAGCAGCGCGATTTGCTTTACCTGTCCTTCAAGCTCGCCGACGCCAATCGCTTGGAGCAAATGCTTGCGAGTGCGGGCTTCCATGACGTCCGGGTGGAACGAGTGCGACGCGAAGATACGATCCGAAGTTTCGACGAATATTGGGACCCGATCGAAGCCGGGATGGGGTCCATGCCGCAGGTCTATGTTACTCTTCCCGAGATTGATCGCCGCGCAGTTCGAGAGGAGGTAAGGTGTCGTCTTTCCTCCTTCCTGTCGAACGGACATCTTATCATGAGCATTGAGATGTTGATCGGGGTAGCGCGAGCATAAACACCATTATTTCACGGCTATTGATTTGTAAATATTTCGCGCCTGATGAAGCGGCTTTTACATCGAGGCTGACGGTCCGATCCCGATGGCCTCGATGGCGGCGGTCGATCCGCTCACGCCGGGAATTGGGTCGCCAGCGTGCCTTCCCAAGAGGCCCGGAGCGGCAGAGTTGGTCTCGGCCGCCGCGCATAGCCCACCCGGCTTACTGGGCGGCGGCTTCCAGAGGTTGATGCGCGGCAGTCACCGGCCGATGGGCCCGCAGGAAGGTGCGGATGTGGCGCACCGCCAGCGGGATCTGGTCCGGGGAGGCCTTCCACGGATAGAGGCTCACTTGGGCGTTTGGCGTAAGATGCACGCTCTCCATCGCGACGGCGTAGGGGTGCGCCGGGACGTCGTCCGGCAGGACCAGTATCGGGGTCTGGCAGTTGCGCACGAAATCGCGGGTCACGGTGAACACGAAGTCAGCGTTGGCGCGGTACATCTTGTTGAGGAAAGCGTCGACCATTTCCATCGTGATGTCGGGCCGGCGGGCGCACAATGGCGGGCCCCAGCCTTTGATGTTGTTCTGATAGAAGAGGTCGGGCAGTTCCGGGCGGAAGCCGCTGGGCTGCGCCAGCACCCCAGCGACGATGCGCCCGGGGGCCCGCTTCAGCAGGTTCCAGATGAACGGGCCGCCGATGCAGAAGCCCAGCACCATGAACTCCCGGATACCGAGGTGATCCATCAGGCCGAGATGGTCATCGGCGTAGGCGTCCCACGGCCGGTCGATCTCGAGGGGCCCTGAGGACTGGCCGCCATTGGCGTTGCGCAAATCCGCCGAAATAACGCGATACTCGCCCTTGAACTCCTCCATTGGGTTGAACGGGTGGGTCGCGAGGCCCGCGACCGTCGAGTTCAGCCCGCCGCCGGGAATGACCAGCAGCGGGAAGCCGGAGCCGACCTCTTCGTAATGGATGCGGATTTCGCCTTTTTCGTAGAACGGCATGGCAGGTTCTCCTTGCGCAGGGTGGTTACGGGTTGACGAAATCGCGCACGCGCTCGATCTCCTCGATCGCGCCGAATTGCGAGCCGATCAGGATCTCCTCGAAGCCCAATTGCTCGACGCGTTTGACGCGCCGGCGCGCCTCCTCCGGCGGGCAGATGAAATTGACCGACGCCACCTTTGCCAGCTCGGCGGATTCGGGACGCTCGGCGAGGTCGATCGAGCAATTCGCGAGGACGGCATTGGTGCCGCCGGCCTCGCGATAGATCTTCATGCCATATTCGAGATCGTCCCAGCTGCTGAACCGGCCGGACGGGGTCCAGCCCTGGGCCTGCTTGGCCGCGTAGGTGATCCAACGGGGGCTGCGCCAGGCGCCGATCAGGATCGGCGGACCGCCCTTGCATCCGGGCCAAGTCGACAGGGTGCCGCCATTGACCGGCTCGCCGTTCCACGCGCGGTTCATGATGTCGAGGTCGTTTCTGAAGGTGCGGAATCGGTGATCGTAATCGTAGCCGAGCAGCTCAAAATCGTCGCGGGTCGAGCCGCTGCCGACGCCGAGGATCAGGCGGTTGTTCGACATCGCCTGCAGCGACTGCACGCGGTGGGCGAGTTCGACCGGATTGCGCAGCGGGAGTTGCAATACGCTGATCCCGAGCTCGACCCGCCGCGTCACCGCGGCGAGCGCGGTCAGTACCTGGAGCGAGTCGAGCGTCGGCCTGCCGCGGCCCACCGAATCCCCGACCCAGATGCCGGGAAATCCTCCGGCTTCGACCTGGCGGGCGAAATCGGTGATGCGATCCATCAACCCGCCGTCCGGGTTCGTCCCGGGGCCGATTCGGATCATCGTGCTGACGCGCATGCGGTTTTTCCTCTTAATGTTTCGCGAGGCTACGTGCGGCGCCACATCGGCGGCCGCGCCCGGACCGGGTCGAGCAGTGACCAGTCGCCATCCTCCAGTACGTAGCCCTTCGGATAGGGCGGCCGCGGCTCCAGTCCAAGAGAGCGCACGACGCGATCGTCGCGATAATAACATTGCACGACAACGCGGGTCAGCGTCGCCACCGCAGCCCCGCCCTTAGCGCGCAACTCCAGCGCCACCGCCTCACGCCGTGCCGGGTCGAGACTGGCTAGTGGCTGCCGCCCGGCAAGACGCGCAAGCTCGTCCAGCGCCTCCCGCACAAGGCTAGTGTCGCGGCCAAGCGTCGCGACGATGTCGGCCTGGATCGCCGGATCATCCGCGCCGGGCACATCGAATTCGGCGCTGGCCGGAATGATGACCCCGGCGATAGCCCGCAGATCATCGCTCTGGGCCGGGGTAAGGAGACTGTCCGCGGACATAACTCGCCTCAGTCGAACAAATTGGCCAGGCGCTGCTTCATCTGATCGGCGATGTAGAGCGCCAAGGCCTGGATGGTGGACGTCGGGTTCACCCCGCCGGAGGTGACGAACAGGCTGCCGTCGACGATGAACAGGTTTTTCACGTCGTGCGACCGCCCCCACTCGTTCACGACCGAGCGGGCCGGGTCGGTGCCCATGCGCGCGGTGCCCAAAAGGTGCCAGCCGCCGTACAGGATGGGGCTGTTGACGCAGATGTCGGTCGCCTCCGCCGCGGCGAGGATCTCCTTCGCGCGGGCGATGCCGTGCTCCATCATCCGCGCCGTGTTCTCGCCGATCCGGTAGTCGATCCGCGGCGCCGGGATGTCGTGGCTGTCCTTCAGCACCGGGTCGAGTGTGACGCGGTTGTGCTCCTCCGGCAGATCCTCGCAGATCGCCGACAGGCCCAGGCGATGACCGTTGAGGCGGCGGAAGGCCGTGTGATGGCCGGTACCCCAGGGTAAGAGGCCCTTTGCTTCGCTCGCGACGGCCTCTGCGACCGGCCCAACGCCGCGGCCGAATTGAAACGTGTAGCCCCGCACGAAGCCGCGCGACCGGTCGGTCTCGTAAAACTCCTTGCTCCACAGGCAGGTCGGCGGCGCGCGATTGCTGTCCGTCTCCTCGGCCACATAGCCGTAGACCTGAGCGTAGGGGTGGAACATCAAGTTCTTGCCCACCAGCCCGGTGGAATTGGCAAGCCCGTTCGGAAACCGCCCGGAGGCCGAATTCAGCAGCAGCCGCGGCGTACCCACGCCATTGCAGGCGAGCACGACCACCTCGGCGGCCTGAAATTGCTCGACTCCGTCCGCGTCGTAATACACCACGCCCGCGGCCATGCCGTGCTCGTTGGTCGTGATCTCGCGCACCCGGCAATGAGTGCGCAGCTCGACGCCGCTCCGCCGCGCCGCGGGCCAGTACGTGATGTCTGTGCTCGCCTTCGCCCCCGCCGCGCAAGCCGGCGTGCAATGGCCCAGATTGATGCAGCGCGAACGCCCCTCGTAATCGACGGTGGCGACCGTGGTGTCGGACGGCCACCAGTGCCAGCCGAGCCGATTGACCGCCTTCCCCAGCATTGTGCCGGAGCGGCCGAGCGGAAGCGGCGGCATCGGCGGGTTTCTCGGCGGGACGCCGGGATCGCCGGCGAGACCGGAGACCCCCATCATCCGATCGTTCTCCTCGAAGAACGGGACCAAGGTGTCGTAATCGATGGGCCAGTCTTCGGCCACGCCATCGAGCCTCTTCACGCGGAAATCGGACGGATGCATGCGCGGGAAATGCGCCGTGTACATCACGGTGCCGCCGCCCACGCCGTTGAAGTTCACGACTTTGATCGGCGAGTTGTCGTCGTTGATCGGGTAGTCCTCGGGCCGGGCGCGGATGTTGGGGCTGGGGGAATAGTCGCCAAAGGCACGCGCCTCCCAGTCACGGCCGGTGCTGGGGTAGTTCGCGGGGTTCATCCAGCCGCCTTGCTCGAGGCAAAGGATGTGCATCCGCGTGTCGGCGAGACTCCACGCCACGGCCGCGCCAGACGCGCCGGCGCCGATGATCAGCACATCCACGGAATCGTTCATGCTGCCCTCTCCCGCACCTGACGCAGCATGCCTCTATCGGCTCCCGAGATGCAATCCCGCGCCAGCCCTGTGATGGAGAGCGGCGGAGCCGGTTCCTGCAGCCCTGTCATGAGCAATCGTCATGGGCGACAACCGCGAAAAGGCCAGACGATAACCATCGCGGACCCGAGAATCCGCGGAATGTCGGTCGAGGAAAGCCAATGAAATATGACGTGGTGATCGTCGGCGGGGGAGCGGCTGGATCGGTGTTGGCCGGCCGATTGGCTGCGAACGCGCATTCTTCCGTGCTGTTGTTGGAAGCCGGACCTGATTACCCCGATCCGGCCAATCTTCCGGATGAAATCAAGTTTGGCCACACGCGCTTTGCCGAAGCACCAGACTCACAACACAACTGGGCCTTGCGGGGCACCATCACCGAAGAGCAAGGCGCGATCCACGTCGCGCAGGGCAAGGTGATCGGCGGCGGGTCGTCGATCAATGGTCAGGCTATGCAGCGGGGTTTCCCTGAGGATTTTGACTCCTGGGCGGCTCTCGGCAACGATCAATGGTCGTATGAAAAGGTCGTGCCGTACTTTCGCAAATCGGAGCGCGATCTCGACATTCACGATAATTACTGCCACGGCTCGGACGGACCGATTCCTGTCAGGCGTCGTCAGACAGGTCCTTGGCCTGCCATCCAACAGGCGTTCCATGCGGCCTGCCTGCAAGCGGGGTTCGGCACCACCAACGACAAGAACGGGCTGCACCCCGCCGGTCTGGGCCTGACGCCGTCGAATAACCTCGACGGCGTCAGGGTGAGCACTGCTATGGCGCATCTCAATCCGGTGCGTCACCACCTGAACCTGACTGTGCGGGGCGGGGTGTTTGTCCGGAAGATCGTAATCGAGGATGGCAAGACCGCCGGTGTCGAAGCCGAAAGCGGCGGGAAGGTGTTCCACGTCGAAGCCGACCGGGTGGTGCTAAGCGCCGGCGCGATCCGATCACCGCACTTGCTGATGCTCTCGGGCATCGGCGCCGAGGACCATCTGCGGCAACGCGGGATACCCGCGGTGTGTCATCTCCCCGGCGTCGGCCAGAACCTGATGAACCACCTCAGCGCCCAGACGACCTTCAAGGTCAGGGACGGCGTCTCGCTCGAGGCGCATCGCGATGCGGCGCATTTTGCCTTGCATTACACCGCGGAAGGGTCGAGCGCCGTCAACGATATGGTGCTGCGGACCAGCCCGGTTATCGACCCACGGCGGGAGCGCGTCCCCGGAGTGCGGACCAAATACCTGGTTGGCGACGTTCCCCCCGAGCGGGCGGCGCGGGTTCACTGCACGCTCGGGTTGCCCGACGGCTCGGGATACGTCAGGTTGGCCTCGGCCGACCCCAATGTCCAGCCGACCTTTAACTATTGTTATCTCCGGCATCCCAACGACATTCGGCGGGTGCGGGAAGGTCTGCGATTGGCAGCGAGATTGCTGGAATCCAACGCGTATAAAGACGTGGCCGAGCACCGGATCCACCCCACGGACGATATTCTGGCCAACGACGACGCTTTGGACCTCTGGATCCGCCAAACCGTGGGCACAGCCAGGCACGTGTCCGGGACCTGTAAGATGGGACCGGATGCAGACCCGATGGCGGTTGTTGACCAATGCTGCAAAGTAAAGGGCATCCGAGGGTTGTGGGTGGCTGATGCCTCGGTGATGCCGCGCATTCCCAGGTCGGGTGGTGCTCATGCAACAGTGATCATGATAGGCGAACGAGTCGTCGACTGGATTGCGGCGGGTTAAGCCCGCCTTGCCGCTCGTGTCGGCAAGAGCCCAAGCCAAGGCTGCGCCGGAGGCGCCGGCGCCGATGATCAGCACATCCACGGGATCGTTCATGCTGCCCTTTGCTGCACCGGGTGCAGCATGCCTCTATCGGCTCTCGAGATGCGATGCCGCGCCAGCTTTGTGACGCGGAGCGGCAGATCTGGTCCCTGCCGCCCCGTCATATAGACATTCCGTTAGTGGCGGCCCTCATACGGCCGGGACTTCGCTGACGACGGCATGCTTGGCTGCCGCATTGCCGAATCCCATTTAGATGGCTGAGGAGCCGCTCGCGAGCAGTCGCCGTCCAAGACAGCGTCCGCGCCGTGCTGCAGATTACAGGAGGCAGCCATGTTCATTTCCGACGTGTTACGGACTAAGGGCCATCACGTTGAGAGGATACACCCCGCCGATAGCGTCGAACTTGCGGTCCGCAAGCTGGCTGAGCATCGCATCGGTGCCTTGGTCGTGGAGGACCGGTGGATGAAACCGGTCGGCATATTCTCGGAGCGGGACTTCATCAAGGCGATAGCCCGAGACGGCGCCGCCGTGCTCGGCTTCGAGGTCCAACAACTGATGTCGACACCCATCCTCACCTGTCGCCCCTCCGATCGCATCGATGCCGTGCTTGCGAAAATGACGACGGCGCGCATCCGTCACTTCCCGGTTATCGAGGACAGCGAGGTGAAGGGCATCGTCAGCATCGGCGATCTGGTGAAGCACCGCCTCGACGAGAAGGAACTGGAGGCGAGCGTTCTCCGCGACATCTCGCGCATGCGCGCCTGAGAAGCGCCGCCGGTTGCTCTGCTGCCGGTCACCCAACTAAACTCCAGGCGCGAACAGTCAATCTGGCAGCGGGCTGGAGCATGGGCCCGGAGGGAGCACGGAAGATGCAGGCGGATTACATCATCATCGGTGCCGGCTCGGCGGGTTGCGTGCTGGCCAACCGGCTGACCGAGGACCCCGGCACGCGGGTGTTGCTGATCGAGGCGGGCGGGCGCGACTGGAACCCGCTGATCCACATCCCGGCCGGGTTCTTCAAGATGCTCGACCACGATACCCTGACGTGGAAGTTTCGGGCCGAGCCGGACCCCGGCACCAACGGCCGCGCGATCGTCTACACCCGCGGCCGGGTGATCGGCGGGTCATCCTCGATCAATGGCCTGATCTACATCCGCGGGCAACCCGAGGATTACGACCACTGGGGGCAGCTCGGCAACCGCGGCTGGTCGTGGGACGATTGCCTGCCCTATTTCCGCAAGGCCGAACGCTGGGAGGGCGACGGCAGCGAAGTACGCGGCAAGGAGGGGCCGCTCTTCACCTCGAAGACCGACCGGCCGGCGATCTGCGCGACAGTGCTCGAAGCCGGCAAAGAGATCGGCCTCGAATATCGCGAGGACCTCAACGACCTGCCCCCCGGCCATAAGGACTGCATCGGCTGGTGCCAGCAGACCCGCGGCGGCCGCCGTCGCGCCAGCACCGCGCGCACCTATCTGCACCCGGCGCTGAAGCGGCCGAACCTCGAACTCATCACCAAGGCGCTGGTGCATCGCGTGCTGTTCGACGGCAAGCGCGCAACGGGCGTCGAGTTCTCGCGGGGCGGGCCAGGGGCTGCAATCGAGCGGGCCGATGCGGCGCGCGAAGTGATCCTGTCGGCGGGTGCGATCGGCTCGCCGCACATCCTGCAGCTGTCGGGTGTCGGCGATCCCGAGCATCTCAGCCGGATCGGTGTGCCGCTCGTGCACGAATTGCGCGGCGTCGGCAAGAACATGCAGGACCACTATGTCGCGCGGGTCTCCTATCCGATCGTCGGCGCCCAGACCGCAAACGAGCGCTCGCGCGGCCTGCCGCTCGCCGGCGAGGTCATGCGGTGGCTGATCACCGGCAAGGGCATGCTGACCTACAGCCCGTCCATCGTCGCCGCCTCGGTCAAGGTATTGGAGGAATCGGCGACGCCCGATGTGCAATGCACCTTCGCGCCGGGCAGCTTCAAGAACGGCCAGATCGGCGAACTCGAGGAGACCCCGGGCCTCAGCGCCGGCGCCTGGCAGATGCGTCCCCTGTCGCGCGGCTATGTCGAAGCCAAGTCGAACCGCCCTGGCGACATGCCGGCGATCAACCCGCGCTACCTGTCGGAGGAAAGCGACCGGCGCGCCATCATCGGCGGTTTGCGATTGGCGCGGCGGATTTTCGCCGCACCTGCTTTGAAGCCGTTCGTCCGGGAAGAGAGCCTGCCGGGCATGCAGGTCAAGACCGACGACGAATTGCTCGACTACGCGCGGCGCAACGGCGGCACCTGCTATCACGCCAGCTGCACCTGCATGATGGGAGGCCACTCGATGACGGTCGTCGACGACGAACTCAAGGTGCACGGGCTCGACGGGCTGCGCGTCATCGACGCCTCGGTGATGCCGGCGGTCACCTCAACCAACACCAACGCGCCGACGATCATGATCGCCGAGAAGGGTGCGGCGATGATCAAAGGCGCGGCGCGGCAAAGAATAGCGGCGTAGCGAAGGCGTCGTCGGGCCGTCAAACCCGCTCTGCGCCAATGACATTGCTCTAATGCATCGCCGGTAGCCGCGAGCGCAAAGAGGAGGTGGCGGTGGCAGTCAGGATGCACGGGCGACCCCGATCTTTCCGATACGGGACGTGACGGCGGCATCGGAGCATTACCGGCAGCTCGGGTTCGAGGTGCGGGCGTATGGCCCGCCGGGCGAAGCAAACCCGGTCTCTGGCTTTGCGCGCTGAGGCGAGGTGGAACTGCATTTGAGCCTATTCCCGAGCCACGACCCCAGACTCACGGCGAGTTGCTGCTGCCTCTATGCCAAGGGCATGATGACTTAAAATCCGTCGATCGTCACCGCCTGGGCCAAAGTATTGGAAGAATCGGCCGCGCCCGACATGCGGTGCACCCTTGCCCCGGAACCTTCAAGGGCGGCCAGATCTGATCAGCTCGGTATGGGCCTGCTCAGATCTTTTCCACACCCCACTGAAAGATGACCGGCCCCAGGACCAGATCCTTGAGATTCTTGCGGTAGGCGGTCATCACTTTCCATTGGCCAGTCGGGATGTAGGGGACGATTTCGAAGGCGCGCTCCTGGATTGCCCCGGCGATTTCCTGGCGTGCCTCGGAGTCCGTCGTCCTCATCCACTGGCTGCGCAGGGCCTCAAGCTTGTCGTCCCTGGGCCAGCCGAACCAGGCGGCATCGCCATTGGTGCGCAATGACTGGTTTAACCCCGGATGCAGCATGTCGGCGCCGAACCAACTCGTGCCGAAGAGGTTCCAGCCGCCCTCGTCGATTGGCTTTTTCGAGGCTCTGCGAATGGTCAGATTACCCCAGTCGCTGGCGGCAATCTCGACGTTGAGGCCGAGCTTGCGCAAGAGATCGGCGGCGACAAGGGCGTGCGAATGCGGAACCGGGGTATCGACCGCGTCCAGCAAGACGATCTTCTCGCCTTTGTAACCGGCCTCGGCGATCAGCCTCTTGGCCTTGTCGAAATCACGCTTGCCGGTCAGCGCTGCCGAGCCGGCGGTACTGGCCATTGGCGTGCCGCACGTGAAGAAGGAAGGGCACAGCCTCCAATTCTGCGGGTCGCCGGCATAGGCGACCAGGAAATCCGACTGGTCGGCAACCGCCAATACCGCCTGGCGCATCTTTACATTGTCGAATGGCGGGTGGAGGTGGTTGAAGCGCAAAGTCCCCATCGAGCCCAGCGGATCGAGTTCAGCGAGGGTGATCTCGGGATTGGCGGCGAGGAACGGCCAGACATCGGGCGTCGGGTTCTCCCACCAGTCGGCCTCGCCGCTGGCAAGTGCCGCCGCCTTTGTCATGTCGTCGGGCACAAAGAGCCACTCGACCCGGTCGACCTTGACAACCTTTCCGCCCGACGCCCAGCTCGGCGGCTCATTCCGCGGCACGTAGTCGGAGTTCTTGGTATAGACGGCCATGTGGCCGGGTTGAAACTCTTCCTTGACAAATTTATACGGGCCCGAGCCCACCGCCTCGGTGACCTGCTGGTAGGGGTCGGTCTTGGCCAACCGCTCGGGCATGATGAAAGGAGGACTCGCGATTTTTGCGAGCGCGTCGAGCAGCAGCGGGAAAGGCTCCTTCAATCGTATCGTGAAGCTCTTGTCGCCAACCGCCTCCATCTTGTCGACCGCGGTCGCAAGCGACTGGCCAAAGGCGTCGCGCACCATCCACCGCCGCAATGACGCGACGCAGTCGACCCCGCCGACAGGCATGCCGTCGTGAAACCTCAGCCCATCGCGCAGGGTAAAGCTGTAGACTAGCTGGTCCGGTGAGATGTTGTAGTCGCCGACCATCTGAGGCTGTGGCTTGAACTTGGCGTCGAGCGCAAAGGGCGTGTCGTACACCATATAGCCGTGAGCGCGGCTGATGCCGGCAGTCGTCCAGATCGGGTCGAGGACGCGAAGATCCGACGAAGCAATCAGACGAAGCGTCTTCGTACTCGCACCTTCGGCCCTTGCGCCAAAACCCAGGGCGGCGAGCCCTGCCGCAGTCGCCGCGAATTCGCGGCGCGTCATCCTGTGAGGCATACTCGACCTCGCCGTTGCGGGTAACTGAGAATGCTTGGGCAAGAATCAGGCCAATGACGGTAGGCCTATGGGGATCGATGATTTAGCGCCGCCGCGCGAATTGTGATCACCGATCGCTCCCGCGAGGCCGCCCGCTTGCTGCTCATTGCCGCCTCAGGCCGCTTCGAAGAGAGGCAGATCCGAGATGTGCCGATGTCGTTGCAAACCGGGCGATTTGGTCGTTTTCTGGGCATGGCTCGCCGGGCACCCGCGCGGCGGCGATCCGCTGGACCACAACATGCATGGGAACGGGGCGCAGTGCCGGCCGCAACCGCGACCGCATCGTGGCGGCGCCCTTGAAGGGGCGCATCATCGCGGTTGGGACGACAAGCCCCAGTCCCGCTGTAGCCGCGGCCGCTGCGAGCGGCGAGGTCGGCTCTTCATTGGGAGCGCGGCGTCGGCAAGAACATGCAGGACCACTATGTCGCCCGCGTACCCGATCGTCGACGCCCAGACCGCCAACGAGCGCTCGCGCGGGATGCCGCTCGCCAGCGAGGTCATGCGCTGGCTGATCACCGGCAAAGGCATGCTGACCTACAGCCCCTCGATCGTCGCCGCCTCGGCCAACGTACTCGAGGAATCGGCCACACCCGACCCGCAATGCACCTTCGCCCCCGTCAGCTTCAAGAACGGCCAGATCGGCGAACTCGAGGAGACGCGGGCTGAGCGCCGGCGCCTGGCAGATGCGGCCCCTGTCGCGCGGCTATGTCGAGGCCAAGTCGAACCGGCCGGGCGAGGCGCCGGCGATCAACCCGCGGTATCTGTCCGAGGAAACCGACCGGCGCGCCATCGTCGGCGGGTTGCGCCTTGCGCGGCGGATTTTCGCCGCACCCGCGCTGAAGCCGTTCGTCCGGGAAGAGAGCCTGCCGGGCATGCAGGTCAAGACCGACGACGAATTGCTCGACTACGCGCGGCGCAACGGCGGCACCTGCTATCACGCCACCTGCACCTACATGATGGGGAGCCACGCGATGGCGGTCGTCGACGACGAGCTGCGGGTGCACGGGCTCGACGGGCTGCGGGTCATCGACGCCTCGGTGATGCCGGCGGTTACCTCGACCAACACCAACGCACCGACGATCATGATCGCCGAGAAGGAGGCGGCGATGAAGGTGCTGCGCGGCAAAGAATGGCGGCGTAGCGAAGGCGGGTGGGCTTGAGCTATCGACTCCACGCCGATCGCCCGCCCGGCCCAAAGCAACCGAGCGCTAAGAATCGGCGGCAATCACGCCGTTTGACGTCATAACCCGGGACCACGGTCCGGACCCGACCTCGGGTCTCGGCATTTATGTAATAGTGGGGCGTTTTTATGCGTGGAGTGAGCGCTGAAAAAGAAGAAGCAGTCGTTGCAGACTAGCGATCGAGCATTACTAAATACTTGTGCAATCACTTTGCCAGGATACGCGCAATTTCGAATAATTCTCTATCTATAGGTTTGATGCGCCCAACGATGTCTGCAAGCGGTGTTTGCGTGACCTCGTTTTTTTGATAACCGACCAATACGCCAGTCTCACCATTGCTCAGGGACTTAACGGCACTGACCCCCAACCGGGTCGCCAACAGGCGATCGAAGGCGCTGGGAGGAGCGCCGCGCACGACGTGCCCAAGCGTGGTAGCACGCAGCTCAAAACCT
>DATEQL010000594.1:0-3049 GCA_035272665.1 Allostellaceae bacterium | reverse complement strand
CATGGTCGACTCCGGCTATCGACTGATCACCGAGGGTCTCGGTGTCGCCCACCTGCGGCTGGTCATCGGCAGCTCGATGGGCGGCATGCATGCCTGGCTGTGGGCCGAGATGTACCCCGGCCTGATGGATGGGGTGGTGCCGCTCTCCTGCCAGCCGATCGAGATCAGCGGGCGCAACTGGATCAGCCGGCGCGCCGCCGCCGAGGCGATCCGTCACGATCCGGAGTGGAACAACGGGGAGTACGAAAAGAACCCGAGCACCAACATCTGGACCGCGGCCGCGAACTCGCTGCGCACCGAGAGTGCCACGCGCATTCAGGAGTTGGCGCCGACCCGCGCCGCCGCCGATGCGCTCTTTGAACAGCGCCCCGCCCGGGCCTGCTGTAAAACGCACCATGCCCGGACGCCTGCAAAAACCGGCGTTATCCCAAGTTGTTGCGCGAAAGTTGACGGCAAAGGCGCCGATGCAGCGCGAGGAAGTTGTCGCCAAAATGAGAGAGCATGAAGCCGAGTTGCGGCAGCTTGGGGTTGAGCGCCTTTATCTATTCGGCTCGACGGCACGCGGCGCGGCGCGCGAGGATTCGGATGTCGATCTGTTTTTCGACTACGAAAGAGGCAAG
Source organism: Allostellaceae bacterium (assembly GCA_035272665.1). GTDB lineage: Bacteria > Pseudomonadota > Alphaproteobacteria > ATCC43930 > CGMCC-115725 > AP-15. The sequence goes on along the minus strand of DATEQL010000594.1, from coordinate 2,429 downwards.
CTGGGTCTGTTCGAGCTGATGGATGTGAAAGAGCAGGCCGCTCGCATTCTCGGCCACAAGGCCGACATCATGACGCGCGACAGCCTGCATAAGGTTCTCCGCCTGCGGATCGAAGCGTCGGCATTACAAGTGTTCTGATGGCCCTGTCCTCGCTGGCGCCACGGCTCATCGACATCCTTGAGGCGATCGAGCACATTCACAGCGAGATGGCCGACGTTACGATCGATGTGTTCGAGGCCGATTGGCGCAAGCGCTGGCTGGTGGGACGTGGCGTGGAGATCATCTCGGAGGCGAGCCGTCACTTGACCGATCGGACAGATTGCGACGGTCAACCCTATACTTTCAGTCAAACGAAGCGTCAGAAATGAGCGGCGGAGAGAGAACTTTTCCAACTATGAGACGAATCTTGCTGCTGATTTTCTGCAAATGCAGCCGCCGAGGAAGCTCGAACAACTGATGATTGCAGAAAACCACAGCAAACGCTGACGCCGACGGTCACGCGGTAGGGCAGCCCTGCGAGGAAATCCTCGACCGCCCGGTTGAACAGCGCCGGCTGGTGCAAGTTGGAGGCATGCCCGGCATCGCGGATTGTCACCGGCGCGGCGCCCGGGATCTTGCGCGCCATGTAATCGGCCGCCGCGAGAAAATGCGTATCGTCGGCGCGGACCAGCACCAGGGTCGGTACGGCGATCGTGTCGAGCCCGGCGATGATGCGATCGTCGGCCTGGGCCAGCATGCCGCGTGCGGCGCCGGCCAAGCCCCGCGCCGAGCAATGCCTGCTCGCGCGAACCTCGGCGCTCTCGCCGAGTGCGGCAAACCCCTGCGCCTCAAGGTCCCGGGCGCGCTGCTGGGCTCGCTCGTTCCAGGCGTGGCGAGCCTCGCGATTGCGGAAATCCGGCCCGTGTCGAACAGCATCAACGCCGCGACCAGCTCGGGATGGACGAGGTGGAAGGCGAGCGACATGTAGCCGCCGAGCGAGAGACCGCCGATGATCGCATGGCGGAACCCGGAGCACCGCGAGCTGTTCCTGTCGGGGCTGCGGCTGGCGATGGGCGAAACCGGTTAGTCGCCTGGAGCGCAAAACGCGACCCGCTATCCTCCGGCCGCCGCTCGGGCTATTTTCGCGGCACTTGCCCAAGATGAAGCGCCCCGCTCCCGTGATCCGCGTCATCCGACATCCCGGCCCCGGATCGAACCACCCGCGTGGTTCGATCCTCGCGATGGGCAATTTCGACGGCTTGCATCGCGGGCATGCGGTGGTGATCGGCCAGGTCCGCGACCTGGCGCGAGGAGAGGGCCGGCCGGTCGCGGTGCTGACCTTCGAGCCGCATCCGCGCAGCGTGTTCCTTCCCGCGAGCGAGCCGTTCCGGCTGACGCCGTTCCGCGTCAAGGAGCGCGAATTGGCGCGACTCGGCGTCGATCTATTGTTCGTTCAGCATTTCGATCTCGGCTTTGCCGCCAAGAGTGCCGAGGACTTCATCGCCGGGGTCATCGTCGGGGCGATCGGCGCCAGCCACGTCGTCGTCGGCTGGGACTGCACCTTCGGCAATCGCCGCCGGGGGACCCCTGATATGCTGCGCGCGGCCGGTGCAGAGCAGGGCTTCGGCGTCACGGTGCTCGATCCGGTCCGCGGCGGGGACGCGACGGTCTATTCCTCGACCCATATCCGTGAGCTGTTGAAGGCCGGAAAGCCGCGCGAGGCTGCGATACTCCTCGGCCGGTTTTGGGAGATCGACGGCCGCGTCGCCACCGGCGACCGGCGCGGGCGGACGATCGGCTTCCCGACAGCCAATCTCGGTCTCGACGACTACCTCCAGCCGGCCTTCGGCGTTTACGCCGTCCGCATCTGCGGCGACGGTCCCGACGACCCGCTCGGTGGCCATACCGTCGACGGCGTCGCCAATCTCGGTCTGCGCCCGACGGTCGGCGGCTTGGTGCCGCGGCTCGAGGCGCACCTCTTCGACACCGATGTCGATCTCTATGGGCGCCATCTGCGGGTGGCACTCGTCGATTTCATCCGCCCCGAACGCAAATTCGCCGGGCTCGACGCGCTAAAGGCGCAGATCGCCGAGGACGCTGCTCAGGCGCGCACCATCCTCGCCGCCACAATACCCTCCCCATAGCCGCGCTGGCTCCGCCCCCTTGGACGGTGTCCGTTTTTGGTGAAGATCGTCAACCCGGGCCGCTGCCCTCGCGGCACTTGATCATCCGCAGCGGCGTGTAGGTCAGCGCGACCGTGCCGTCCTGTTTTAGGACGCGAACGCGGGTGCGCACCAGGCCGCGGTCGGGGCGACTGCGGCTGCGCCTGGCTTCGATGACCTGGCATTCGCCGTGGACCGTGTCGCCGGCGAAGACCGGGCTTTCGACGTTGAGTTCCATCTGGAGAAAGGCGAGACCGGTGTGCTGCATCGTCGACTGCACCAGGAGGC